>JAZRJR010000044.1:0-7024 GCA_045645885.1 Acutalibacteraceae bacterium
CCTACGCTGTTCTTCATAAGGTAACTTCAAGAATTGTAAATGAAGTTGAAGGCATCAACCGTGTACTCTATGACCTCACTCCCAAGCCAACAGGCACAATTGAGTGGGAATAATGCAAATTAGTTTTAAAGTGGCTTAGAACTTACGTTTTAAGCCACTTTTTCAGAATTACTATTTTAAACGAAGGAGGCTGAGATATGTACAACAAAGTTTATGTTGAAATTACCAACATCTGCAATATGAACTGTTCCTTTTGTCACGGACATAGTAGAGCGCCGAAACGAATGACGTCGGAAGAATTTTCATTTATCCTTGATAAGCTTACTGAACAGACAAAATATATCTATTACCACCTGATGGGTGAGCCTCTTACTCATCCTGAGCTGCCTGATTTCATAAAGCTTGCGGGTGAGCGTGGCTATAAGTCAATTATAACCACCAACGGAACTCTTCTGAAAAGCCGTGGTGAGCAGATTTTAGCGGCAGACTTACATAAAATTAACATTTCGGTGCATAGCTTTGAAGATGAGCTCGGAGACGAACATTCAAGGTATATCTGTGAGCTTGCTGAGTTCGCCAAAAAGGCGGCTGAAGCGGGAACTATCGTCGTGTTCAGGCTCTGGAACAAAGGCTTTGACGGTGGGAAAAACGATATTACACTGGGTCTTCTGAAAGAAAAAATAAACGGTGACTGGGCAGAAAACACACGTGGAGTCAGAATCCGAGACAGGATTTATCTCGAATGGGGCGACAGATTCGAATGGCCGGACAGTAAGGCACAAATCAAGGGTGATAAGTTTTTCTGCTACGGTCTCAAAGACCAGTTCGGTATTCTCTCTGACGGTACGGTTGTGCCGTGCTGCCTTGACAGTGACGGTGTAATCAATCTCGGAAACATTTTCCGTGATGATATTGAAGCGGTTCTCTCTTCTGAAAGAGCCAAGGCTATTGTTGAAGGCTTCAGGCAAGGCGAGGCTGCAGAGGATTTGTGTAAAAGATGCGGCTATGCACAGAGGTTTGTGTGAATATAAATATAGGTCTGTGCTTTGACGAAAACAAAGAAAAATGTTAGATAAATGTGTAAAAATAAAAAATGGAAAGTAATTATAATTTTAAAGTTAGTATATTTTGTGCTAATTTATACGATGTTAATCATTAAAGATAAAACGATTTAAAAGGAAGGCAGTATATGGAACAAAAAGCAATTATACGAATTTTAAATATTGCTTCGGTAGTGTTGTTATCGTTAGGTAGTTATCTTATTGTGACTCAAAAAGCATCAATAAAGACCAAAGCCATAATTTGTTCTTTGGGCTTATTATTAATGTTTCTTACAGATGTTATTTTTAAAAAACCGAACAAGGAAAAAAATAAGGTTTCATACATATTTTTTTGCTTAAGGAGCATATTGTTTGTGAACGCCATATTTTTCTTCCTTGTAATTGTGTTTTTATATTTTTAAAGAACAATCAGAGGACGGTTAGATGATCGCTGTTGAATATTTACAGTAAACAAAAAGTTAATCACAGGGTTCAGCACGAGCCCTGTGATTTTTTATCAGTTCCAGTTATAATTTACCGTTTCACCGTCTATCAGCCATTTCTGCGGTGTTTTTGTTTCAAAAATGTCAATTGGTTCAAATTCGTGAGGACGGTTGAAAACTCTGTACGCTTCTTTGATGTCTTTTCTCTGCTGCTCGTCTATTTCATCCGTGCATGAAATGAAAAGGGGAGTGTTACTGTAAGAGAGAAGATGAAGCCACTGACTGTTTTTCTCCCACGGAATATAGCTTTTGAGAATACCCACACAGTCCGCATCACACATATAAAAAGCTTCATTCTGTGCAAGACGGAAGGCGAGAGTGTTGACACCCATATCTCTTGTGCGGTCCCATTCTCTGCCGCTTGTGTCGTCACCTGTGCGGTAGATGTGAACGAGACCTGCCGAAAGGTGCGAAACCGTGTTGCAGCCGATTATGAGCATATCACCTGCCGCATCAAGAATAAGGCGGTAGAAGTCAAGCACAATTTCAGCGTTGGTCTTTGTTTTGTCATAAAAATGCCAACCGTCAATTTTTGTAATGGTTGATGTGAGATTGCCTCCGAAATCACCGAAAAGGTCGGCTGTTGTAAAGTCGTGCTTTATAAGCTCGTATCCCCAGTCTCTGATTCTTTCAATGTCAGCTCTTATGAATTTCTGCACTTCAGGATGAGTGGGGTCAAGATATTTTCTTCTGCCCTTCCGGAGAATACGCATTTCTCTTTTTATGTGTCTGTCTCTGTTGTGAAGAAGGCGTACCCATATGCCGGGCCTCGCGCCTGCTTCTCTGATTTCATCGGCAAGCTTTTTCATATCCCTGAACTTTCTGTTGGGGAGCCACGGGCCTTCACACTTGTGCTTTTGCCAGCAGTCGTCAATTACCTGAAATGGTCTGTTGACAATACCCTCTGAAAGCTCAGCCTGAAGTCTTGCATCTGAAACTATCTGGATATAGCTACTCTTTCCGTAGGCATAGTACCAGTTGTTTCCGCCGTAAATTCTCTCTTTGGGAAGAATGGGTGCGGGACACATTTTCTTGCAGAAATCTCTGAGAACCAAAAGAACATTTCCGCTGTCGTACTCTGCAAAAATGAAGGTTGCAAGGAGAAGCTTTCTTCCGCCGAGATGCACACCGCTTCCGCCGTTGCGGCAGTCAATAAGGGCATATATTCCGTCTTTTGTATATCTGAAGCTGACGAATGAATTGGCACCTGTTTTCACACCGAAGCAAAAGCTTTTTTCTTTGTCTGTTGCCATAAAATACCAGGGCATAAAGCGGTCGTTTTCTGAAAGCTTTCTGAACTCAAGATTGCCGTAGCTTCTCTCCCACGCATCACCGAGAACAAGAAGCTCAGAACTGCTTTCTGTCTTCCAGAAAAGCTCGACAAACTTCGGCTTGTCAGAAGTTGCACTTATATAAAAATCAAGCTCGTTTCCGTTTTGCACAGCTTCGGCTTTTGTGTCTGTGAGTTCGCCTTCACAGGTTATTTTTACTGTGAAGCTGTTTATATCAAAATTCATATTTTCACCCCTGTTTTCTGTTTTTTTGATTATATCATAACAGAAATTAAAATACAATTAATTCCGGCTCATGGATTTATTATTGTTATTTTCAACAGTTTGAGAAGCCTTAAAAATACATATTTACCAAAAATGAAAAATCGGCTTGATTTCAGGTGTTTAGTGAGTTAAAATGTAGTTATCTTGATTTTCGGAGGAAAAAAGTATGAAAAAAATTATTTCAGTTGTATTGGCTCTCAGCCTTATCTTCAGTATGTTTGCTATGACTTCAGTAGCAGCAGATGAGGGCATTGTTGTAACTGTTGCAAACGACATTCACTACAACAGCTATTACACAAAAGAAGCTTCAGGCAAGCATAACAATGTTAATGCTGACTTTGCTCACGTGCTTTCAGACGACAAAATGACTCAGGAGGGTCTTGTGGTAATTGAGGCTTTTCTTGAACAGGCAGGTAAAAATGAAAGCGACTATTTAATCGTTCCCGGTGATATGGCAGACAGAGGAAAGATTGAGGAAGCTGAAAAGGTTGCAGAGCTTTTCAGAAATTTTGAAGCAACCTACGGCAAGCAGGTTTATGTTGTACCCGGTAACCACGACCTTTTAGGAGAAATTTCAGTTGCAAAGTTCCGTGAAATTTTTGCTGAATTCGGTTATGACGAAGCAATTGTGAAGCACGATAAAACTGCTTCTTATGTTGTTGACCTTGCAGATGATTACAGACTTCTTGCAATTGACTCCAACACTCCCGGCACAGGTAAGCACAGCATCAACGAAGAATTTGTAAAATGGGTGACAGCGCAGTGTAACAAAGCAAAAGCTGACGGCAAAAAGGTTTTTGCAATGATGCACCACAACCTTCTTGAGCACTTCATTCTCAGCTCTACTCTTCACTCAGGCGGTGTTGTAGGCACAAAGGTTGCAGGCTTTGCTGATGCTCTTGCAAAGGGTGGAGTTAAATATATTTTCACAGGTCACACTCACGATACTGATATTGCTATGTATGAAGCAGATGACGGTTCGGTTATCTATGACGTTGTAACAGCCACTCTTCTTACATATACATGTCCTTACAGAGTTGTAAGCTTCGGCAAAAATGTGAAAATTGAAACAAGAGGCATTACAGAAATTGATGCTACAAAGCTTCCTTCTGCAGTGGGTGACAATGCACGCAAGCTTGCAGCAGAAGACTTCACAGAATACACCCGTATGTGTACAAAGGTTGGTCTTGAAGCCTTCTTTATGAATACCATCAACGGCAAGAGTCTTAAAAACCTTGCTAAGCTTGAAGATGAAAATATGAGCGCACTTATTGAAAGAGTTGGTGATAAGGTAGCCGAAGCACTCAATATGCCTCTTGAAAAGGCTGATGAAACCGAAGAAGGCAGGAGCATTGAAAGCCTTGCTGCAAAATATGATTATGAAATAGAAATTCCTGACACAGATTACAAGAATCTTACTGACCTTGCAATCACATTCTACATGGCGCATAATCTTGGCGATGAAAATATTCCCACATATTCAGACGAGGTTATTATTATCCAGAGAGGTGTTGCAACAGCTCTTGCCTATGCTCTTTCTGATGTAACTGCAGAAGAATATGCAACAGTTATGTCATTCCTTCTTACCCTTGCGGATGTAAATATTTCTGTTGACTTCCTTAAATATGCAGGCGATGCTATCAAGAGAATGGAAGGCATTGAAATTTATGTAACTCTTGTTCTTGTTCCTCTTATCAGCGGTTTCTCACTTGACAGTGCACCCTCTGACCTTAATGTAACTCTTCCCGGTTATGATGTAGCGGCAGACGATCCTGAAGCTGCAGACCCAAAGGGTGAAAGCAAGAATTTCTGGGACAGACTTTCAGCTTTCTTCAACAAGATTTTTGATGCGGTAAAAACAATTTTTGCGTTTCTTCCGTGGGTGAACTGATATGAAAAAAGGTAAAAAAGCATTATTGACTGCAGGGTGTATAGCTCTGTCAGTTATCGTAGGAGCAGGTGTATGGCAGCTTGCCGTACATCAGCAGTCGAAAAAGTATAATCTCATAACCCTTGATACTTCTGATATTCCCGAACCCGTAACGGAAATTTTCGAGGAGGGTGATGTTCAGCTCAGTGAGGTTGAAATGCACTTTACAGTTTACGGTGAAGACGGCCATCCGCTTATTCTCGTTCACGGTAACGGCGGCAGTCAGGATTCTCTCAGAGAGGCTGCACAGTACCTTGCAAATGACTATAAGGTGTATCTGATAGAAAGCAGATGTCACGGTCAGAGCAGTGACCCTGGTGTGATTTCTTATGACCTTATGGCAAAGGACATCAAGGAATTTATCGAAAAAATGGAGCTTGAAAAGCCTTATCTTATGGGACACAGTGACGGCGGTATGAATGCGCTCACAGTTGCTTATACTTATCCTGATTTACTTGGCGGTTTCATTTCCTGCGGTTCAAACACGAACCCTAAAAAGTTCAAGCCTTACTTTACAATCGGTGTGAAAATTGCGGATATAATGAAGCCTGACAAGCTCAATGATATGATGCTCGAACAGCCCTGGATGACAAAGGAGCTGCTTTCAAAGATCACTTGTCCCGCATACATTGTTGCAGGTGAGTTTGACATTATGTGGCTTTCAGACACAGTGTTCATTCACGAATCAATCGAAAACAGCAAAATTGCAATAATAAAGAGTGCAAACCATTCCTCATATATTTCTCAGGACGGTAAGCAGGCCTATGTTCTTGCAAGTGAGTTTTTCGGTGCACTCTGATTAAACAGAAACAAAATAGAAATGTAAAAGCGGTGTAACCTGGTCTGAGGCTGCACCGTTTTCTTGATTTTACAGACGGTCAGTGATATAATGAGCTTGATAAATAAGAATTTGTTAAAATAAATATGGTAGGGACGGACGCCCTCGTCGCTCCGATTTTGTTTGTTGCTTTTTGCGGAGCGACGGGGGCGTCGCTCCCTACAACTTCCAATTTATCAAACTGACAGCAACTGATAGTTGCTTGTTCAATAAAGCATTCACTGATAGAATAACACTGAGGTGATAACAATATGGAAACTAAGGATATTATTCTGGAATTGAGAACTAAAAAAGAAATGTCGCAAGAAGAGCTTGCTGAAAAGGTATTTGTAACCCGTCAGGCTGTTTCACGTTGGGAGACGGGAGAAACAGTACCAAATACCGAAACATTAAAGTTACTCTCAAAGCTATTTGATGTTTCAATCAATACGCTCCTTGGCTCACCAAGACAGCTTGTATGTGAGTGTTGCGGTATGCCCATTGATGACAGTAGTATCAGCCACGAAAAAGACGGTGATTTTAACGAGGATTACTGCAAATGGTGCTATGCAGACGGAGAATATACTCTGGACTTTTTTGAGAAATATAGGGAACTCGGTGGAAAAGAAAAGTTTGAAGAGTTTAAGCGGCAGATCATCCACGAATTGAACACTTTGCTTCATATTGAGGGCTTACCTAAGGTGGAAAACCTTAATGTGTTGTCCGGCAGCTTTGTCAATCTGGAATACCGACTTCCGAACGGTCAGAGTGTAAAATTCCTTGATCATAACGCTACCTATCTTGCCAGTCAGCTTGAATGTGAATTTGGGGGTAGCCGTTGCTTCGGTATTGTTGCTAATATGGATTTTCTGCTCGTTTGCACCTATGAAGAAAATGGTGAAAATCCGGAGCTGGTTATTTACAAAAAGCGATAGATAAATCTTAATTTATCGAACCGAATAACAAAACTGCCTTCACACCTCTGAAGGCAGTTTTTGTATATAAATGATTTGTCAAACTAAGTGCAACACTTTTTGATCGAATCCTCAAATAAATCCAAAGGTTTTTGGTAATTTAAAACTTTCTTGGGCCTGGCGTTGATCAACGCCAGGTTCTTTTTTAGTGTAGCAGGACTAACTCTTGAAAGGTTTCTTCCTTTAGGATAAAACTCTCTCAAA
>JAZRJR010000045.1:0-18198 GCA_045645885.1 Acutalibacteraceae bacterium
TGATGTAAGGATTCTTCTTTGTGCCGTCCTTGTCAACATATTCCATACCAAACTTTTCAGCAAGCATCTGGTCAATCTGAATTGTGATAAGGGTATCTTCCTTACCGTGAACGTTCTTGATCTGAATGTCAAGCTTAGGACCGAAGAAAGCAGCTTCACCGAAACCGATATAGTAATTGAAGGCAAGATGAACAAGAAATGATTTGAAAAAGCTATGAGCTAGATAACACAGAAGGGCAGTACCGATATACTTTTCATTGTCGTCGGGATCCCACTGTGAGAAGCGGTAGGAAACATCGTCATAAAGACCGAGAGTTTTAAGCATAAAGATACAAAGGTCAAGACAGTTCTTGAATTCATCTTCAAGCTGTTCGGGAGTACACATAAGGTGACCTTCTGAAATTGTGAACTGTCTTACACGGATAAGGCCGTGCATTTCGCCTGATGATTCGTTTCTGAAAAGAGTTGGGGTTTCACCGAGACGCATGGGAAGATCTCTGTATGAGCGTGCTCTGTTAAGGTATGCCTGTTACTGGAAGGGACAGGTCATGGGACGGAGTGCGAAAACTTCGTCATCTGTTTCTTCCTCGCCCATTACGAACATACCGTCTTTATAGTGATCCCAGTGGCCTGAGATTTTGTAAAGGTCGCTCTTAGCCATAAGAGGAGTCTTTGTTCTGAGCCAGCCTCTCTTCTTTTCTTCGTCTTCAACAAAGCGCTGAAGTGTCTGCACAATGTGAGTACCTTTGGGAAGAAGAATGGGAAGACCCTGACCGATATAGTCAACAGTTGTGAAAATTTCAAGCTCACGGCCGATTTTGTTGTGGTCACGCTTCTTTGCTTCTTCGATTCTTGCAAGATGCTCTTCAAGGTCAGCAGCCTTTGTGAAAGCTGTGCCGTAGATTCTCTGAAGCATCTTGTTCTTGCTGTCACCTCTCCAGTATGCACCTGTGCATGAGGTAAGCTTGAATGCCTTGAGTCTGCCTGTGTCGGGAATGTGAGGACCTGCGCAAAGCTCAAGGAATTCGCCCTGACGGTAGAATGAAATCTTTTCACCCTTGTCAGCGTGCTCTTTAATAAGCTCAACCTTGTAGATTTCACCCTTTTCTTCCATCATCTTGATTGCTTCGTCAGCGTCAAACTCAAGCTTTTCAAGAGGAAGTGCTTCCTTAACAATCTTCTTCATTTCAGCTTCAATCTTTTCGAGAATTTCGGGAGTGAAGCTGATTTCACTGTCAAAATCATAATAGAAACCACCGTCTACTGAAGGACCGATTGCAAGTTTTGCAGCGGGATAAAGTCTTTTTACTGCCTGAGCAAGAACGTGTGAACAGGTGTGGTTAAATGTCTTTTTACCTTCTTCGTCGTCAAAAGTGAGAATTTCAACCTCGCAGTCGCCTGTTAAAACTCTGCGAAGGTCACACACCTCACCGTTTACCTTTGAGAGACAAGCAGCCTTGAAAAGTCCTGCGCCAAGGCTTTTTGCAACGTCCATTACGCTGCTGCCGTCTTCATATTCACGGACAACGCCGCCTTTGAGAGTTACGTTAATCATTGTTATTACTTCCTTTCACAAAAAAATAAAGCTTCATCCCTTAAACTGGGATGAAGCTGAAAAATTCAGTTCCACGGTTCCACCCGTATTCCGCAAAAATGCGGCACTCTTCTGACCTTAACGCAGTCAAACGGCTTTCCTTATTTCGGAAAGCACTCGAAAGTGGTAAGCTTTTTCTCCGGTCTGTCACACTCACAGCCAAGGTGCGACTCTCTGTAAGACTTTATGAGTAAAGCCGTCTTTCTCATCGATTTATGGGATATTCGCTTTTTTGATATTATATTACTGTTAAAGCGGTTTGTCAAGAGCTTACGCTTCAAATGTACCTGCTTCAATTGACATAATCTGGTCAACTCTTCTCTGGTGTCTGCCGCCCTCAAATTCAGTATTGAGGAAAACGTCAACCATTTCAATTGCAAGACCTGCACCTACAACACGTCCGCCAAGGCAGAGAATGTTTGCATCGTTGTGAAGTCTTGTGAACTTTGCGCTGAAGTAGTCACTGCAGCAAGCCGCACGGACACCCTTTACTTTATTAGCTGCCATTGAAATGCCGATACCTGTACCGCAGCAAAGAATACCTCTTGTTGTTTCGCCTGAAACTACACTTGTACCAACCTTGTATGCGATTGCTGCGTAGTCAACTGATTCAGGTGAATATGTGCCGAAATCCTTGTATTCAATGCCGTTTGCATCAAGGTACTTCTTGATTTCCTCTTTAAGTTCAAATCCGCCGTGGTCTGCTCCGATTGCTATCATGATAATTACTCCTTCTTATTTATTGTTAAGTTTATTATTTAATTTGTTGTTGAGCTCTCTTTCCGCCTGAGGAAGTCTCAGATAAACGGGAAGAAGCTTTTCACCGTCAATGGGCTCTTCGTTTTTAAGCTTTTCTTCAGCAAGAAAAGCAACACTGCTTCCTCTCTGAAAACGGTTGCCTCTGCCTGCAATTTCATAGCCGAGAGCCTTATGGCAAAGCTCTGCACCGTCACCTACAAAGACGATTTTGCCGTCATAGTGTTCAAGTGTCTCTTTGAGGTCGTCAATTTTTATTGCATCGTCATCTGTAAGTCTTTCTACCTTTTCACCGTCAACAAGAAAAATTCCGCAGTAAACCTGATTGCATCTTGCGTCCATTACGCTGACTGCAATACACTCCTCACCAAGAAGATTATAGGCTAAAGCTTCAAGGGTTGAAACGGGAATACAATTTTTTCCTGTGGCATCGCAAAGTCCTTTCACAGCCGCAACACCGATTCTGATGCCTGTAAATGAGCCGGGCCCTGCACTGCAGGCAAAAACGTCAATGCTTTCTAAAGGAATCTCTGCATTTTTTAAAGCAGAGTCAATCATGGGTAAAAGTGTTCTCGAATGGGTAAGGCCTGTGTTGGTGCTGCATTCGGAAAGAATTTTTCCGTTTTCCGTTACGGCAACGCCTGCGCACACGGCACTTGTATCCACCGCTAAAATTCTCATTCTATATCAAGTCCTTCAACTGTTATAATTCTGCTGTTTTCGTCTTCGCCTTTTTCAATTGTGACTCTGACTGTGTTTTCGGGAAGAGCATTTTCAATGTTTTCACTCCACTCAACAGAAAGCACTGCGCCCATATCGAGATAATCAAAAAAGCCGCTTGAATAAAGGCTGTCCCAGCTATCCACCTTATACATATCAAAATGTACCAATGGAGGATTTCCGCCGTAATCGTTGACAATTGCAAAGGTGGGGCTTGAAACGTGGCAGTCAATGCCCATACCTTTTGCAAGACCTCGTGTGAAAGCTGTTTTGCCCATACCGAGACCGCCGAAAAAAGCAATACAGGTGCCGGGTGTAACTATTTTTCCTATTTTTTCAGCAAAGCTTTCAGTGTCAGCTGTGCTGTGTGAGTTGAAAACTGTCATTCCGTCACCTGCTTTCTGAGTTTTTTACTCCCTCAGTCACTTCGTGACAGCTCCCTCAAAGAAGGAGCCGTAAGCCTTCCTCTTTGAGGAAGGTGGCACGGCAAAGCCGTGACGAAAGGAGGCTTATATCAATTTATTATATCAACTACTCCGTTCTTTGTCAATAAAATAAAAAGACAGAGATTTCTCTCTGCCTTTACAAAGTTAACATATTGAACTATCTTCTACATTATTGTTTTGTATAAGCTTTCTCAGCACAAATTTCAACAAATCTAAACCAATGCAATTTAAACCTATCGCAAAAACAAATAAAATAACAGCAACAAAAATTTTTAAGTTTTCCTGAGACAGCCCTGAATTTTCAAATATAAATTTAACTAATAAATAACCCAACAAAGCTCCTGCATAGGGATACAAACTATTTTTGGTTTCTCTGCTTTTATATTTATACTTCCCTCTGTTTACAACAAGAAATGCAATCCACCATAAAATACTTACTGAAAGTAAAAAAGCTAAAAAGCAATACAACAAAACATATAAATTCGCCGTATCCAATAAATTATAAGACATCAAAATCATCATACAAGATAAATAAAAATTAAACGTGCCGTTGAACAAAAACCTGTTTTCTATTTTATCAAGATTATTCATCAGCTTTAATAAAAAAATACTAAGAATAATATTTGTTACAGAAACAAGTATACTTGTATAAACTGAAATAAAATCAACAAAATAAAAAAATACATTAAACAACCATATAATAATTATTTTATCTACACATCGTTTTTCGTTAAACTGTTTGTTTTCGTATTCTATAAATTTATTAATATTTTCTTTGTTCATTTTTTCACCTGTTCTTATATTATGAGAAATTTGCGTTTTCTTTCTTCATTATACCAACTGCATTTTTCTTTGTCAAACAAAGTTTGAGCTGTGCTGCTGTTTTCCTTTGGCATAAAGAAAAGACAGAGATTTCTCTCTGCCTTTATTTTCACTTTGACGGATTATTTGCGAGAAACTCAAGAGTCACCTCTGCAGCTTCTTCAGCATAATTTTCAATAAAGAGGTGTCCGCCACCCTCTACAATGTGATAGGTGCTGTTTTCGGGTAAGTTTTCAAGAAGTATTGTTACGGCATCTTTTTTGATAATGTAGTCCTTACTGCCGTTTATATAAAGCACCGGCGGTCCGTTTTTGATTGCTTCATAGTTGGTATCTGTAATCATTGAGAATGAATAGAAAATACCCTCACCCGTACCGGGTCTTTTGAAGCTTTCAACGATTTCGGAATAGTCATAGTCAGCGAAATATTCGTTATCGAAGAAGCAGAATTTAACCGCAACCTTTATAATTTTATCAAGAATGCCTCTGTCGGATTTTGCAAGAAGCTTAAGAAAAGGTACAACCAGCTTTATAAGCGTAGGATTGCCCATCATCTTTGACATTTCAGGTGAATTGATGTTACCTGTTGTGCCGTAAAGGAGGATATTGTTTACGCTTTCGGGATATTTGTCATAAACAGACTCAGCCACAAATCCGCCCATTGAGTGTCCTGCCACATACCACGGGTCATCGGAAAGATAGGTCATAAGCGCGTGAACAATTTCTTCTCTCGGAAGTCTTTCCATTTCCATAGTGTCTCTTGAAGAGTAACCGAAGTTTGGCAAATCTACAAGAACGCAGGTATAACCGCCCTTTACGAGAATTTCAGCCATATTGTGCCAGCAATATGTAGTGTGAGCAAAACCGTGGAGCATAATTATCTGACCTTTCGGCTCTTTTGCTTTCCACTGTCTGTAATGAAGTGTATAGCCCTCATATTCGAAAAACTCACTGTCTTCATAAGGTGTTTCAGTCACCGCAAAAGCAGGTGTAACAAGAGTGAAAATCAGAATAAAACTGAGTGCCAATGCTAAAAGCTTTTTCATAAATAAAACCTCTCTTCATTTTTGTGCTGATTCTCTTTATCTCATCCTACCATTAAATAAGTTCATTGTCAATCAAAGAGAAAGAAAAACCACTTGCAATATTCCTCTCTTTTTAATATAATATAGAAAGACAAATTCAGGATGTGATATTTTTGAAATTAAAGATAAATTTAAAAAGCATAAAAGCTGCTCTTAAGGGCACTGACCTTGTGCTTCTTATGCTTACTCTTGCCCTTTCAATTTTCGGCACGATTATGGTAAGCAGTACAACCCTTGATGCAGAAGCAGGGGTGCTTCTTTCACGAGACAGCAAGGTTATGATTCTTGCGGCAATTCTCGGTCTTACTACCGCTATGGTAATTTCTGCAATTGACTACGATATAATTCTGAAGCTATGGCCTGTGGTGGCGGCAGGGTCGGTATTTCTGATGCTGATGCTGTTCCCATTCGGTGTTTCGCCTGATGCCCGTTCAGATGCTTTCTCGTGGTATAAAATCGGCTCGCTCTACTTTCAGCCGTCAGAAATTGTAAAGATAGGTTTTATTATTACCTTTGCTTTTCATTTAAGCAAGGTGAAAAACAACATTTCCGATATAAAGCACGTTTTTCTTCTCTGTATGCATGCAGCAGTACCAATTCTTCTTGTTATCGCAACAGGTGATATGGGTTCGGCTCTTATCTTTATGTGTATGTTCATCGGCATGATGTTCGCCGCAGGACTTAACTGGATTTACTTCCCTGCAGGTGCTCTTATTGTTCTTGTTGCTTCACCTGTAATATGGTTCAAGATTTTCGACAGTATTCAGCGCAACCGTATTCTTGCTCTGTTCAACCCCGAAAAGTACACCACGGAAATCTATCAGCAGAATCAGGCACTTGCCGCTATCAAGGAAGGCGGTCTTTTCGGCTCAGGACTTTTCCACGGTCAGTACACTCAGACACCCAACGCTATTCCTGAGGTTCAGAACGATATGATTTTCTCAGCAATATGTGAAGAAACAGGCTTTTTAGGTGCGCTTATTCTTATTGCACTTTTCATTCTGCTTTCATTGAAAATTGTCGCTGTTGGCAAGCGTTCCAAAAACTTTGCGGCACTTATGATCTGCTATGGCGTTATGTTCATGATTGTTTCTCAGGCGGCAATCAATATCGGTATGTGTACAAGACTTCTTCCCGTTATCGGTATCACACTTCCATTTATCAGCGCAGGCGGTTCGTCAACAGTCTGCCTTTTCCTGGCAATGGGTCTTGTGCTGAGTATTTACCGTTCATCAGGTGAAATCAAGTATGAGGACTTCCGCTTCAGCAGAATGGCGAGGTAAAAAATGCAAAACCAAAGGCAGAGATTCGCTTTTATGCGTAATCTCTGCCTTGTTTATTAATTGTCATATTTTCTGCAAAGGAAGTCTGCACCGATTGAGTCAGCAATTTCCTTTGCCTTTTTTATTTTTTCTTCACCGATTACATCAACAACGGAAAGCCGTGTTTCTACGCCCTCATTTACACAGTCCTTTGCGAATTTCAGCATTGCGTCATATGCCTTACCAGGATAGATATTTCTTGTGATTTTATCGTATCCCTCACTCGAAACATCGTTGAGTGAAATTGAAACGCTGTCGAAAGCTCTGCAGATTTCCTTTGCGGTTTCTTTTTCGTTGATAAGGTCGGAAAGTCCGTTTGTGTTAAGTCTTAGCTTAAGCTTCGGATATTTTTCCCTGAGATATTCAGCAGTAGCAATGAGATTTTGGAAGGCATTTGTGGGCTCACCGTAGCCACAGAATACTGCAGTATCCTTACCGCTGAAATCATAGGCATCAACAGCTTTTTTTATTTCATTAAGTGTAGGCTCGGTTTCGTGAAAAAGGTTTTCAGCCTCACCTATTGCATCTACCTTATCCCTTATGCAGAAAACACATCTGCAGGGACATTTATTTGTAATATTAAAATAAACCGAATTATGATATGTATAAATTATATCTGCCATTTTATCTACCGATAAGCCTTTCTATTTTTGCTTTTTCAAGAGCCTTTCCCATAAGCACAAAAATTATTCCGCTGCCCACAGCCTGAGCAATACTGAAGGGAACACTTGTAAGTGCCGTGGGGAAAGAGTACATAAGACTTTCTGCCAAGAGATATCCGAAAACCGTTATGAAAGCTGAAAGTACAGTCATAGCCACGGTGTATATGTTAACGATTCTGAAGCAGCCTTTTTTCTTTATATAATATCTGGTTGCAAGAACAAAGGGCAGACAGTTGAAAGCCTTTATAATTGCTGTAGGCAGTGCCCACACAGCTGCACCGGCAAGAACATCAGCAAGAGCTCCGCCGATTGCAGATGAAATTATACCGAACGGCCCTACAATACATCCTGCAATATAAATCACAGAATCACCGAAGTGAAGATATCCGTTGTTTATGCCCGTAGGAATTTTCACAAAAGCGGTAAAAAGAGCAATAATTGCCGCCATCAATCCTGTAAGGCAGACTTTGAATAGCTTGGTATTTTTCATTAAAGATCACCTAATTCTCTCAGATATTTTTCAAAATGTACACCGTCCATACGGCAATAATTTCCGTCGGTGTCTTTTATTGTTTCTTCAATAGACTTGCAGATAAACTCTGAAGCCTGTTTCACAGCTTTTTTTACGGGAACGCCCTTGATATACTGAGCAGTCACAAAGGAAGCAAGTATATCGCCCGTACCTGAAAAGCTTCCGCCGTAATGAGGCGTTATAACCACATCAAAGCTTCCCTTCTCATAAACGGTATTGGCTACCTCATTTTCAGAAATATGTATACCGCTTGTAACAACAATTTTTGCTTTATCCCTGCTCTGAAGTGCTGACATTTTCTCTATTTCGGAAAGAAGCTCTTCTTTTCGGAGCGATACAACCTCGTCATATTTTCTTGAGCTTAAAACGCAAAGCTCAGTAAGGTTAGGAGTAATTATATCTGCCCTTTCAGCAAGGCTCACAATAGCCTTTACGCTCTCTTCATCGTAGCATTTATAAATTTCGCCGTCATCAGCCATAACCGGGTCAACAGCAATAACTGTACCCTCTTTTCCGAAAGTATCAATAAGCTTCAGAATGATTTCTCCCTGCTTGCTGTTGGCAATAAAGCCTGTGAGTATGCCGTCAAATTCGGCACCAAGCTTTTTCCATTCTTCAATGCAAGGCACCATGTCGTCTGTGCAGTCTCTGCAATAAAAGCTGTCATATCCCGTCTGATTGGAAAACACACCTGTCACAAGAGGACAGCACTGCACACCTAACGCAGACATAACGGGTATTGCGGCAGTCAAAGAGCATTTTCCGAAGCCGGAAAGGTCGTTTACCGCAGCTATTTTTTTCATTGGTATCACCTTTTTAATTTTTCTTAATCTGAGCCGTTTTTTCAAAACAGGGAACAGCATTTCTGCCGTCCCCTGTCCGCTTATCTAATCAATATTTATCAGTCACCGTAGCCCTGAGGGTTGTTCTTCTGCCAGCGCCATGAATCCTCGCACATTTTTTCAATGCCTCTTTCAGCCTTCCAGCCAAGCTCTGCATAAGCCTTGGAGGGATCTGAATAGCAGGTTGCGATATCACCGGGACGGCGGGGAGCAATTTCATATTTAACTTCAGCACCACTTGCTTTTTCAAAAGCCTTTACAACATCAAGAACGCTGTAGCCTACGCCTGTGCCGAGATTGTAAACATCAAGACCGCTCTGACCGATAACCTTGTTAACTGCCTTTACATGACCGAGAGCAAGGTCAACAACATGGATATAGTCTCTTACGCCTGTGCCATCGGGTGTGTCATAATCGTCACCGAAAACGCTGAGCTTTTCACGCTTGCCGATAGCAACCTGAGTGATGTAAGGCATAAGATTGTTGGGAATTCCGTTGGGATCTTCACCGATTCTGCCGCTTTCGTGAGCACCGATGGGGGTGAAGTAACGGAGAAGTGTGATTGACCATTCCTTGTCACTCTTATAAAGGTCAGAAAGAATAATTTCAATCATAAACTTTGTTGTGCCGTAAGGATTTGTTGTGCCGCCTGTGGGCATAGTTTCCTTAAGAGGAGAAACATTGTTGCTGCCGTAAACGGTAGCTGATGAGCTGAACACCATCTTCTTGCAGCCGTTCTGTCTCATAACCTCGCAAAGGCAGAGTGTACCGTTGATATTGTTGTCATAATATTCAAGAGGCTTCTGACATGATTCGCCGACAGCTTTAAGACCTGCAAAATGAATTACAGCATCGATTTTGTTCTGCTTGAAAATAAGGTCAAGACCTTTTTTATCACGGATGTCACATTCATAGAAAGCAAAGCTCTTTCCTGAAAGCTCCGCAACTCTCTTGAGAGATTCCTTTTTACTGTTATAGAAATTGTCAACAACAACAACTTCATAACCTGCTTTCATAAGTTCAATACATGTGTGTGAGCCGATATAACCGGCACCGCCTGTAACAAGAATTGACATATTCGTTCACCTCGTTTATAATATATAAGCAATCTACCCAATAGTATACAATTAAAATTTGAAAATTGCAATAGAAAAATAAAATGTTCGGAGTGAGTTTATGCAAAATTTATCAGATATATCCGTTGTAAGAAGTGTGCTTTCAAAGCACGGCTTCAACTTTTCAAAGGCTCTCGGTCAGAACTTTCTTATCAATCCGTCAGTCTGTCCGAGAATGGCTGAGAACTGCGGTGCAGATGAGAACACAGGTGTAATTGAAATCGGTGCAGGTATCGGCGTACTTACTGCCGAGCTTGCAAAAAGAGCAAAGAAGGTTGTTTCAATTGAGCTTGATACAAGACTTCTGCCTGTACTCGAAGAAACCCTCGGTGAATTCGATAACGTTGAAATTGTCAATGCCGACGTTATGAAAACTGACCTTCATGCACTTATAAAAGAAAAATTTCAGGGTATGGATGTTGTTGTATGTGCGAACCTCCCCTACTACATCACCTCCCCCATTATCACAATGCTTCTTGAAGAAAAGCTTCCCATCAAGGCAATCACCGTTATGATTCAGAAGGAGGCCGCTGACCGACTTTCAACTCCTGTCGGCTCAAGAGATTCAGGCGCCATCACAGTATGCACAAATTACTACGCTGAGGTCAGACACCTTTTCAATGTTTCAAGAGGCTCATTTATGCCGCCGCCAAATGTTGACAGTACGGTTATCAAGCTTGAAATCAGACCTGAACCCGCAGTCAAGGTCAGCGATGAAAAGAAGTTTTTCAGAATGGTGAAGGCAGCCTTTGCACAGAGAAGAAAAACTGCAGTCAATTCCATTGCAAGCGGAATGGGACTTTCAAAAAATCAGGTTGCCGAAGCTCTTTCGAAAAGCGGTCTTGACGTAAACGTGAGAGCAGAAAAGCTCACAATGGAAGAACTTACAGCACTTTCAGAAAATCTTTGATTATTATACAAAAAACTTACATTCCGATTATAAAGATAAAAGCTTTACAGCGAAAAAATCGCTGTAAAGCTTTTTACTTAACATTATAAATTCTATGTGGAAAACCCGAAGTTTTCCACATTTTGAACTGAGTTTTTGAGTTTTCCGCATTAAAACCGTAAAGTTTTCAACTTTACTAACAAGGTTTTCAACATAAATGTGAGGAAAAACTGCGGATTATTCATTATTCACCGTGAAATGTATATACACTTATAATGCATTAATTGCATCAATAAGTGTCTCTACATCTCCTTCCTGGGTTGCCCAGCTTGTGCAGAAACGCACTACATGAAGGTCGCCGTTTTTGCACCAGTAGCAGAAGCTGAAGTCGTTTTTAATCTTATTCATCTGCTCATCTGTAAGCATAGGGAAGAGCTGATTTGTGGGAGAATTATAGTAAACTCTGATTCCTTTTTCTTTGAGTGCGGCTCTGATTCTGTCAGCAAGCTTCATTGCATGAGCAGAAACTTTGAAGTAAAGTCCGTCTGTGAAAAGTGTGTCAAACTGAAGTCCGAGAAGTCTGCCCTTTGCAAGCATTGCACCCTTCTGCTTTTCAATATAGCGGAAATCTTCCTTATATTTTTCATTGACAATCACAAGAGCTTCACCGAAAAGAGCGCCCACCTTTGTGCCGCCGATATAAAAAGCATCGCAGAGATTCGGAAGGTCAGAAAAGGCAACATCGTTTTCCTTGCACATCATTGCGTAGCCCAGTCTTGCACCGTCAATGTAGAGAATAAGATTTTTCTTCTTGCAGACCTCATAGATTGCTTCAAGCTCAGCCTTACTGTAAATTGTTCCGTTTTCTGTAGGCATTGAAATATACACCATTTTAGGCTTTGTGATATGCTCAAAGGATGCATCATTTTCGTGAGCTACCACCATTGCTTCAATATCTTCAGCCTTGATTTTTCCGTTAAAGCTCTCTATAGGCAGAATTTTGTGTCCTGTCGCCTCAACCGCACCTGTTTCGTGAACATTGATATGTCCTGTCGAAGCTGAAATCACACCCTCGTGAGGACGAAGGCAGGATGCAATAAATGTAAAGTTTGTCTGTGTGCCGCCAACAAGAAAATGTACGGCAGCGCTGTCACACTTCAGCTCTTTTCTGATTTTATCTGCAGCTGAAAGACAGTATTTATCCTCACCGTAGCCGGGAGTCTGCTCCATGTTTGTCTTAATAAGTGCTTCAAGAATTTCAGGTACTGCGCCTTGAGTATAGTCACTTTCAAATCTTATCATAGCTTATTCCTCTAATCCTAAAATTTCTACTGCTTCGCTTTGCTCAATTGCTTCAACGCTCTTGAGCTTTTTCTGAATGATATTGTTTCTGCTCTGTGCATCTTCAAGGCTCTTTCCTGCCTCGTCAATTTTCTTCTTTGCTTTTTCAAGCACAACACCGAACTTTTCATACTGCACCTTTGCGGCAGCAAGCACGGCTCTTACTTCCTTGGCTTTCTCGTTGATAGCCATTGCCTTGAAGCCGATTGAAAGTGAGTTGAGAAGTGCAGTAATAGTTGACGGACCTGCAATCATAACGCTGAATTCATTCTGACATCTTTCTACTATGCCGTTCTTTGAAGAAATAACCTCGCTGTAAAGTCCTTCTGTTGCAAGGTACATAATTGCAAATGGAGTTGTGTCAGGCTCGTTAATATACTTTTTGATTTCCTTTGCCTGATTGATTATTGTTGTTTCAAGAGCTTTTCTCTGCACCTCAACACCTGCGTTGTCACCTCTGTCTGCAGCCTCGCAAAGACGGATATAGGTTTCAACAGGGAATTTTGAGTCGATGGGAAGATAAGTGAAGGCTTCTTTATCATCACCTGAAGGAATCTTAACTGCAAACTCAACAATGTTTCTTGAAAGAGGAACAGTCATTACATTTCTCTCATACATACCCGGAATGGTCTGGTCAAGAAGACCTTCAAGCTGAACCTCTGCCCAGGTGCCTCTTGCTTTTACATTGGTGAGAATACGGTTAAGTGAGGTTACGTTTTCGGTTACGCTGCCTGAAAGCACCTTCATTTCACCGAGAGATTTATAAACATTCTCAAGCTGTTCGCTGACAGTTTTGAAAGACATATCAAGTCGCTTTGTAAGAGTTTCGTTAAGCTTTTCGTCAACGGTAAGACGCATCTGTTCAAGCTTTTCTTCGTTGCTCTTTCTCATTTCAAGAAGCTTTACGGAAATCATATCAGCCATTTTTATGTTGAACTCATAGTTATCCGTTGTCATTTTTGAAAGTCTGTCTGTCATATCCTTGATGCTTTCAGAAAGCTCTTTTCGCTGCTGACTCTGTGCGTTTGTATTTTCAACACGGCTGCGACTGAATTCATCACGGATAGAAGCGGTAATTTCCGCCCCTGTTTTTGAAAGTTCTTCTCTTGTTGCTTTTTCAGAAGATAAAATGCTTTCATATTCTTTGTTATTATTCTTTTTTAGCACAATAATAAGAAGACCTACGCATATAATAAGTAGTATAATAATTAACGCTGAAAGAATCAGCAGAAGTTTTGTTGAATCCATAGATTTAACCTCCTTTGATATATGTGCTAATTGTACCACAGAAACAAGGTGGTTATTTTCCCTTTCGGAATTATAACTATATTTCTATTTTAAGGAATGAAAAAAATGAAAAAGATAATTTCTGTGCTTTTATACATTCTCATAGTCTTCTCACTCTCTGCCTGTACGGCCGAAAAAGGACTTGATGCAAAGCTGATTTTTCCCATTGACAATGACCCCAAATTCCTTGACCCTCAGATTATCTCAGATGTGGGCGCAAGAAACATTATTCTTAACTGCTTTGAAGGTCTTGTAACCCGCAGCGCAAACGGTGAAATCATTCCCGGAATGGCTGAGAGATGGGACGTTTCGGCAGACGGAAAAACTTATGTTTTTTATCTCAGAGAAAACTCACGCTGGAGAGTTACCTCTGCGGCAAAAAAGGTTCTCGGCGGCGACAACATTCAGCTTTATCCTGCTTATGATGAAAAAGGAAAGCTTGTTCCCCTAGAAGAGGGCAAGGAAACCTTCAATATCACCGTAACGGCACACGATTTTGTGTTCGGCTTAAGACGAGCTCTCCGCCCCGAAACAAAGTGTCCGACTGCGTATAAGCTTTATGCAATCACCAATGCAGAGGAAGTACACAACGGAAAGCTGAATGAAGCTTCATTGGGTGTTACAGCTCTTGACAACCGCACTCTGAAGATAACCCTCAAAAACAACGACCCTGACTTTTTAAGCACACTTCTTGAGCCCGCATGTATGCCATGCAACGAAATCTTCTTCGAAAAGACAGGCGGAAGATACGGTCTTGCCACACGATACCTTTTATATAACGGACCGTTTTATATCAACAACTGGGCTGATGACGCATCGGTTTCAATAAGAAAGAACGCTGACTACTATTACGATGCAAAAAATGTAAAGCCTTACTCAGTTTATTTTTCAATCAACAATGAGCAGAACACAAGACTTCGTAAGCTGAAAAATGAAACCTACGATATTTCACCATTTACTGAAACTCAGGCTCTTTCTGTAAGCAACAGTAAAAAATATCACGTTGTCGGTTTTTCATCAGGTGTGTTCTCTCTGATTTTCAACTGCAAAGACACCTATCTGAAAAACACAGATGTACGCCGCTCAATTATTTCGGCATTCAACTCGAACCTTTTCTCAGCTGAAACAGGAAATCCGCTCACAAAGCATATTTTCCCTTCAGTCTGCACACTGGGTAATTCATCTTATGCTGAGCTTTCAAAAGAAATCAAAGGCTATTCTGATCAGAATCCTCAGGCTCTTCTCAGAAAGGGACTTGATGCAATTGATGAAAATTCAGCAACCGTAACCCTTCTTTGCAAGACTGAAGATGAGCTTCTCGCACGAAAACTTATTCAGTCATGGCAGGCATCTCTCGGTGTAGCCTTTCATATTATGGTTGAAACTACTGACGAATACACTCTGCAGAACAGGATCAGAAAAGGTAATTTCCAGCTTGCTCTCGGTGAAATCAGCTATAGCGGAAACACCGCCCTTGATGCAGCGCTTAAATTCACAAGTGACAGCCGTGACAATATTTCAGGCTATGCGTCAGAAGGATATGATAAAAAGGTAAAGGCAATTTCACTTGCTGACGGTCTTGATGAAAAGGCAAAAGCAACCTATAAAGCAGAAAAGTATCTCTCCGATGCAGCGGTGATTCTACCTCTTTATGAAGTGAAGAGATATGTGGCTTACGGCGACAATATTTCCGGCATAAGCTACAACAACACAGGCGATGTGCTTTATTTCAAGAATACACTTGAAAAAGAATAATTCATAAACACTAAACCCCACCGAAACGAAACCGGTGGGGTAAATTTTTGTCTGTCATTCTGAACGCAGTGAAGAATCTTTTAAGATTCCTCGCAAAGCTCGGAATGACAGTTTTTTTATATAAATATTTTATACGCAAAAAGCTTACTTAAGCTTATAAGTAAACTTTGTATACTCGCCTGTAACAGGTTTTCCGTTAATGAAATTTCTTGCGGTGAACTCAACTCTGTCGTCATAAACGCAGCAGTAGTAGCCTATACCGCAGTCACGGATACCGAAGTTGTTGGGCTTTCTGTATGAGGGAATACTGAGTGAAACAACACCCTTTTCCTCGTTGAGAATTTCTTCAACATAATTACAGATACCGCCGTGAAGGTGGCCGTTGATGAAAAACACATTGTTGTACTTTTCCATTACAGCTCTTACTTCATCTGACTGCTCACCCATATCACCTGTCTTCCACACTTCGGGAAGACCGTGAGTAAACTGAAACGCCTGATGACACATTACAAAAGCAGGCTTGCCGTTTTCTGTTGCTCTTTTAAGCTCACTGTCAAGAAAAGCTATCTGTTCTTTTGAAATATATGCCTTTTCAAGCACTGCCTTTTCTGTGCAGAGAACAATGAAAGTGTAGCCGTTTATATCATATGAATAGTAGCTCTTTTTACCTATATCAATGCCCAGATGCTTACTCTGCCAGTCCATAACGGTTTTTCTTACTCTTCTGAAGAAAAATCTTGCATCGTGATTACCTAAGGTAAGGAGAATATGCGGAACTGCCGTCTGCTTACTGTAAACATTGAAAAAGCCTTCAAACTCACTTTTCAGCGCAAACTCTGCAATGTCACCTGCAAGAAGAAGCGCATCAAACTTTTCACCTGAGTTTTCGATATCATAAAAAACATTGTTGAGATTCTTGAATGCACAGTCATTTTTTACAATGTGTGTATCTGCAATTGCTGCAAAGGCAAGTTTTACATTTTCTCTGTCTTTAAAGCTTAAAGGCTCATCCTTTGAAAAAGGACATTCCGTATCATAGTTAGGCATAGCTGCCTGAAGCTGATAAATAATTTTCTGAATACCAAAGGGTATTTTCATAAATAAAACCGCCTTTCTCTGATTGTATTTTATTTTGTCTGACTTCTGAGTTTTGAAATCACTTTTCCCACAACACCACCGAAAACGCCTGAAGCAACAGCTTCAACAAGACCGTTAAGACCTACAAACGCCGCAAAGAAAGCAACTATATTTGTTGTTGCAAACTGAGTTTCAAGGCCTGCATATAACTCTGTATTGCCGAAAAGTGCAATAAATGAGCCGACAAAAAACAGAGTGTTAAGTACTGCAGCTGTAAGGAAAGAAATAAGTGAGCTTACATTATCCTGAACATTTTTACCCTTGAGAAGCTTATAAACCAAGGCTGAGCCTGCGCCCATAAGAACACGGGGAATAATGCAGATAATAAAGGTTGAAACGGGACTTACGCCCATAATTGCTGTACCGAAAGCACTCATACCGAAGCACTGTATAAAGCTTGAAACACCGAAAGCAAGTCCGAGAAGTGCACCTGAGCCAACGCCCATAACTGCACCGCCGAAAGCAACGGGAATTGCAAGAAGTGAAATTTCAACTGCACCCAGTCTGAGGTATCCGAGAGGGGTGAAGCTCATTACAGCAATAATGGCAATGAACACTGCGTTAACGGTAAGCTTAAGAAGTTTTTTTGAATTATTCATTTGTTTACCTCCTCAAATCAGTTAACGAATATAAATATTTCAAACCGCCGAGGTTTTTTCGGCGGTTCAAATTTTAAACTAGTTTATCTTCTTCTGTTGTCTCTGCCGCCGTCTCTTCTGGGTCTTCTGGGTCTTTCTTCTTCACCATTATCTTCGGGAACAAGACCTTCGATTTCGATGAGAGCGTCTCTTCTTGAAAGGTTGATTCTGCCCTGGTCGTCGATTTCAAGAACCTTAACGATTACTTCGTCGCCAACATTTACGCAGTCTTCAACTTTTTCTGTTCTCTTAACGTCGAGCTTGCTGATGTGAACAAGACCTTCCTTACCGGGAGCGATTTCTACAAAAGCACCGAAGCTCATAAGACGTGTTACGATACCACGGAAAATTGAGCCTACTTCAGGATCGTTAGCAATTGTTTCGATAATTGTGATAGCACGTCTTGCGTTGTCGATATCAATAGCTGAAACGAATACTGAACCGTCTTCGCTTACGTCAACCTTACATTCACATTCAGCACAGATCTTCTGAATAACCTTGCCCTGCTTACCGATAACATCACCGATCTTTTCGGGATCAATCTTTGTTGTGAGCATCTTGGGAGCATACTTTGAAAGCTCAGCTCTGGGCTCAGCAATGCAGGGAAGCATAACCTCGTCAAGAATCTTGATTCTTGCATCGTATGTCTTTTCAAAAGCTTCCTTGATGATTTCGGGAGTAAGACCGTGAACCTTGAGGTCCATCTGGATAGCTGTGATACCCTTCTTTGTACCTGCTACCTTGAAGTCCATATCGCCGAAGAAGTCTTCAAGTCCCTGAATGTCAACCATTGTCATGAAACGGTCGCCTTCTGTTACAAGACCGCATGAGATACCTGCAACGGGAGCCTTGATGGGAACACCTGCAGCCATAAGTGAAAGTGTTGAACCGCAGATTGAAGCCTGTGATGTTGAACCGTTTGAAGAAAGAACTTCTGAAACAAGTCTGATTGCATAGGGGAATTCCTCAACTGAGGGAATTACGGGAACAAGAGCTCTTTCAGCGAGAGCACCGTGACCGATTTCTCTTCTGCCGGGGCCTCTTGAGGGCTTTGTTTCACCAACTGAGTATGAGGGGAAGTTGTAGTGGTGCATATATCTCTTGCTCTCTTCGTTGTCAAGACCGTCGAGAAGCTGAGCGTCACTTACAGGGCCGAGTGTAGTTACTGTGAGAACCTGAGTCTGACCTCTTGTGAACATACCTGAACCGTGAACTCTTGAAAGAAGGTCAACCTGTGCATCGAGAGGACGCATATC
>JAZRJR010000046.1:0-19455 GCA_045645885.1 Acutalibacteraceae bacterium
CAGTTATCACCGCTCCTGTAGAGAGCATCGACGGTTTAATTGCAACATATTCCGACGGTTATTACACTGCTACAATGACTGACGTTACTGACGGTAAGAAATACGGCGAACAGCTCTACGGCGCATATTATGACAAGGATACTGACGGACAGAAGGGTACACTTCACGGTGTGATTTCTGTTGAAAAGTACAATGTAACCTTCGACGCAAACGGCGGTACAATCAACGGTAGCAACACATACACAGAAACAGAAAAATATTATGTGCCTGATTTGGATAACTATGTTCCTACCTTTGGCGAACACACATTCAAGGGCTGGTACAAAGATCCTGAATTCAAGGAACCTGCAGTTAAGAATGAGCTTCTTACAGAAAATATTACACTTTATGCAAAGTGGGATCAGATTCTTACAGGTAACGTAAGAGTTGCCGGCTCATATCTTCAGAACGGAGAAATTGTTAATGTATGGGAAGTTGACCGTGCAAACAGTGCAGTTGTCGTGCTTCAGGAAATCACCGAAAACGGTGTTTACAATGTCGACAGACAGACTGTAAAAATCGTATGGCCTATGGCTGATATGATTTACGGCATTTCAGAAGAATACAAATTCACAGGTCTTGACCCCAAAAAGAACTACAGAACAGAGGTGCTTATCCTCAATTACGGCACAACATATCAGAACTCAACAACAGTATTTGTTGAAGACGATAATTATGCCAACGATTACAACGCAAACGATTTCAAAGCAATTTATCCCGAAACCAGCAAGCTTGAAACATTTGTAAATGCATATCTTTCATTTGAACCTGCTTCATACTTCCAGCCCGTCGAGGTTGATGCAACACTTATCGGTAAAAACTTAAGACCCGATGATACACTTGTTGAAATCTGGTACAAGGCAACAGGTACAGATAACGCATACCAGGTAATCAGCCAGCACACAGTTGTTCCCTACGGTATTGAGGTCGGAATGGGCGCTGACGGTATGGATGACGGCTACTATGGCTACACAGTATGGAACAGCGTTTACGACGGTGCGCTTTATGACTATCAGGCACACCTTTCAAAAATTGAAAAAGACGATGCATCAACATGGCCTGTATCAGTAGTTTACGGTTCACCCTCACGTTACAGTCCTCTTCACAATGCTCCCACAGGTGTTCTTCAGGTTAAGCTTGTTCCTAACCGTTACGGTATCGTTTACAATGAAATTTATGAGGGCGAAGGCGTAAATGCAGTTTCTTACGGAACTCACACATGGAGCTATGAAACGGTTATTGATTATGTACCCGTTCGTGACGGTTACGTGTTTGAAGGCTGGTATGCTAACCCTGAATGTACAGGCGAAAAGGTTACAGCAATTGCCGAAACAGTTGCTGAAGATACAGAGCTTTATGCAAAATGGGCTGCAAGAACAGGCCTTGAGCTTACAGTAAACTATGTTGATAAAAATACAAACGCACTTCTTGAAACTGCAACAACCTTACATACATTCGGTGATGTAATTACTGCTGAAAGCCTTAAGAAGGAATTCAAGGGTTACAGCTATGACAGTGCAAGTGCTGACAGTGTAACAATCGACACAGATATTAATGAAATCACTCTTTACTATGTAAGAAACAGCTATGGTTACACAGTAAACTATCTTGAAGAAGGTACAGATAAAGTTCTTGTAGCTTCAAAGACAGGCAGTGCAGAATACGGTTCATCAGTTGATGAGAAAGCAATTGCTATTAACGGCTATGTTCTTACAAGTGACAAAAACAAGTCAATTAATATTACAGTTGATGCATCATCCAATGTTATTAACTTCTACTATGCAGCTGATACCTTCGGCGGCGGTGAAGACGGTGATGTAAGCGACGATATTCCTGATAAATATCAGAAGAAGGTAATCTTCAAGATTCTGAACGGTACATGGTCAAACGGTACAACAGAAGATATCATCACTGTTGTTACTCTTGTAAAAGACGGCAAATATGCAGTTGACGGTACTGCTGCAATTAAAGCTCCTACAGGTATGGTATCAAATGTGGGCTTTAAGAACGGTTCATGGGATGCAGAAATTCCTTCAATCGTAAGCGGAACAGAAACACTTACATTCACATATGACTTCGACAGAAGCACAACACCTGTTGAGCCTCTCGACAGTGTACGCTATATCGTTGAACACTACAAAGAAAATGCAGACGGAACATACAGCCTCGTAGCAGAAGATACAGAAATCCTCGTAGGCAAAATCGGTGCTACAGTTACTGCAACAGCAAAGACTTATGAAGACTACTGTCTGAACGAAATCAAGTCAGAAGCAAGCGGTGTACTGAAGGCAATCACTAATGCAAGCGACATTTTCACACTTAAGCTCTACTATGATATCGACACAGTAGGCGGCGAAAACGGTGACGAAGGCGACCGGACACCTGACAAGTATCAGAAGAAGGTAATCTTCAAGGTTGTGAACGGTACCTGGGCAGACGGCACAAATGCAGACAAGTTCGTTTACCTTGACCTTATGAAGGACGGAAAGTATGCAGTTGACGGCACAGCTACACTCACAGCTCCCACAGGTATGAAAGCAAATGAAGGCTTCGAAGGCGGTGCATGGGATGTTACTCCTCCTTCAAGCGTAAGCGGAACAAACGAAGAGGTGTACACATATACCTTTACTGAGATTGTTCCTGAAGAACCTGAAAATCCCGATAACCCCGACAATCCCGATAATCCCGACAACCCCGATAATCCTGACAATCCTGACAATCCTGATAATCCCGACACACCTGACGTTCCCGGCGGTGAAGGTGAGGGTGAAGGCTCACTTAACGGTGGCGCACATCATATCCTCTTCGGTAAAACTGACGGTATCGGCTGGTATAAGGTTTCACAGGACGGCGGACAGACATGGGATACCGTATTCGGCAACTCAACATATGAGGTTAAGCACGGCACAGAGATTATCATCAGAGTCGGTGACCTTATAGGCGACAGCTTTGTGTTCTATATCAACGGTGAAAAGCACCGTCCCGATGAAAACGGCCAGCTCGTTATAACAGTTAACGGTTATATGTTGATCGGTGCTATCGGTATTGATCCTGATGTTGATTTTGAAGTACCCGATGTTGAAGAATCACTCAACTGGTTCCAGAAGATTATCAAAGCTATCAAGGATTTCTTTGACAAGCTTTTCGGCTGGATGAAATAATTTAATTACCAAGGTCAGGCATACATTTCTATGCCTGACCATTGGTGCTTATTTAAGAAGGAAAAAAGTTTTATATAACAGAATTATTTTAAGATGATAATACCTGATTATTTCTTACAATTTATTGAAAGTGGCCTTATAAATGAAGACAATATAGAGAAAACCGATGACGGTTTTTTCTGCCTTGACAAATCTGTTTCTTCTCTTCTTGCAGAAAGAGGAATTCACACCTTTCCTGCAGATAACGGCTGTGAATTAAAATGTGATAATTATTTTGACGACTGGTATATTTACGCCATAAAAAAAGAAGATTTTGTATACGGTCTTTTTAAGCTTCGTGAACAGGAATACGATATGTATGCCGGAGAGAGAGCAGATAATGATTCTCCGGGAGTTACAGTGAGCTTTATAGCTTACGATATAAGCACACTTATGAAGTGTCTGAGAAAACCTACAAATGAAAATAAAAGAGCTATGAGTGATGAAATCAACCGTGTTGTTGCACGGCGGGAACAGAAGCATCATTCGGCAATAAAAAAATATTTTTGCAAAACAGAAAGCAAGGCTGCTTATCTTATTGCAGAATTATATATAAGACATATACTCACCTTTACCCATAAGGGCTTTATTATAGTCCCGCAGAAATACGAAGAAATTTACAGCGAGAGCCTTGTTCAGTCTGAAAGCAGCAAAATAAAAAGGCTTCCTGATTTTATAAAAAGCAACAATGCAGCTGCGGGCCGCATTGTATGTGATCACGATAAGATTTATATTAACAACCCGCAATCACCTGACCGATTTGAAAAGCTTGCAATTCTTGCTACCCATACTGCAGATATCTCATTTAACCAGTTTGCAGGTGAGGTTCAGTATCACGCACTGTTTCTTAACGGTCTTACAAAAATTAAAATGCCGATTATGAAAAGTATTTATGAGAGTGCAATCAGAGCAGATTTGAGCATAGATGACAGCGAGTTTGAAGGAAATGCACCTTATCACCGTAGTGACAGTAAGCTTATAAGAAAGCAAATTGACAGCCACGGAGAGTTTTAATAACAGCGTAGGATGTGATTATTTGAGTAAAAAAAATAAATTTTTTGCCGATGACGGATGGGCAATGTGGGTTGACGGTGATGACGTCAGCACAATTTATCTCAACAACTGGCTCAACCCGAAAGGCAAAAGCTATATGGATGTGGCAATACATATAAGAGGAATCAAGGACACTACATCACTCAGTATGTATTTTCCCTTTGCCCTGGACAAAAATGAAATTGAAGATGTTTCTCTCAGGTTCAGTGACGAAAATCTTTCAAGAGCAATTTTCAGCAGTATGTGCGTAATAGATTACAAAAAGAATGAAGCTACATCTGAAATTGCATATAACGGCAAGACGGTGGATATAGTTCATCTGTCTGCTCTTGAATATACGGTTAATCCTGTTTCAAAGGGAGCATTGCTGAAGGTGCCGTTTAATGAGCTTTTTAAATATCTCGATAACGATGAGGCTTATTTTATGTTCCGTGTGCCTCATAAATCTATTTCTGAGGTTTTCAGACAGCGCACTAAGGTGGGCAGCTTTTTCAACAAGGCACGTGACCTTCTGATGTCACCTATTGTTTCCGAAAGCTACGGTTATTCAGTGAGAATCAATGAAGCAAGACTTCTTCCCAAGGAAATCAACAGTATCGGTGCCTTTCACAGACAAAAGCTTAAAAAGGCAGTTATAACAATTTCAATAGCTGATGATTACGAAATCAGCGATATGTCCTGCTACAGAATCAGAAGGCTTGAAAAAGAACTGTATGAAAAATTCCTTCCTTCGGGCTTTGACGGTGAAGATGCAGTTACATATCAGTGGCAGCAGACCCGTGAAGAAAACTTAAAGGGACACTTCAATTTTTATCTTAATATATCACGTAATGCAATCAGTAAGGGCAGTCTTGTCTTATATCTGATAATCATTATTTTCCTTGACGTTGCAGGTGGTATGACCTGGGATGCCATTCAACTTATTTTCAATATGATTTTTTAAAAAAGGAGAAAACGGATGAAGCTTTTAGTACCGATTCTGCTTAACTGTGTTTTTGTCACGCTGTTTTATATGCTTGACAAGAAAACAGGCTTCAGAAAACTTAACTATACCTTAAAACAGATTCTTATCGGTGTTGTTTTCGGCAGTCTTTCTGCCTTTGCATCAGGCTACGGTGTTGAATTTCTGGGCACTGTGGCAAATGTCCGTGATGCTGCACCTCTTTGTGCAGGTCTCATTTTCGGTGCACCTGCGGGTGTTATCTCAGGTGTAATCGGCGGACTGTACCGTTTCTTTTCTGTCTTCTGGGGAGCAGGGGAATATACAAGAATAGCCTGCACTATTTCGACAATGTTTTCAGGTGTTATGGCGGCAATTCTCAGACGCTTTATGTTTGACAACAAAAAGCCCACCTGGAGCTATGGCGTCTTCATAACCGTTGTATGTGAAGTAATTCATATGCTGATGATTTTCTTCACAAATATGAGTGACTCATCATATGCCTTTGAGTTTGTCAAGGGTGCCACAGCTCCTATGATTATCGGAAACTCAGCTGCTGTGGGAATTTCACTTATCGTTGTTTCTTTGCTGAATCACGAGGAAAGAAAATCAGGCAGAAAGAACGAAAGAATTTCTCAGACCTTCCAGCGACGGCTGCTTGTTCTGATTGTTATTGCCTGCGTGGTGACAAGCACATTTACATATGTTCTTCAGAACGGAATGGCTGAAATTGAAACAAGAGAGGTTTTCACATCAGCAATGACTGATGTCATCACTGACGTAAGAGGTAAATCAAACGAAAACCTTCTGGCTATAACGAAAAATATACGCTCGGAGTATGAGACGGATAAAAACATCTCTCTTGACTCTCTTGCAGAAAAATATAACGTTATCGAAATTAATGTTATTTCTTCTGACGGCACAATTGTTGCTTCTACCGAAGAAAAGCACATAGGCAATTTCAATATGAACAGCACAGAGCAGTCAAAGGAATTTATGGTGCTGACAGGTGAGAAGAGCGAATATGTCCAGGTCTACAGCCCCAGAGGCTCAGACGGAGTGACAATGAGAAAATATGCAGGAGTCAGCCTTAGAGACGGCGGATTCATTCAGGTCGGCTACGATGCAGACCAGTTCCATGATGTTCTCAATGATTTCGTTGTTGATGTAACCAAGAACCGTCACGTGGGAAGCTCAGGCTTTGTTGCCGTCTGTGATGAAAACTTAAACCTTGTAACGGAAACAAAAAGAAACGGAAATCATATTTCAACCATAGGAATAACCCCTGATGAGGTAATGCTTCAGGGTAAAACCGCAACTCAGCTTTATAAGACAAATGTAATTAATAAGGAGACAGATTTCAGCGAAGAATATATCTATGTTTTCTCTTTTGTTGAGGGCTACTGCATAATTGCAGCAATGCCCCATGCTGAGGCCATGCTTCTGAGAGATGCTTCTCTTTACACAAGTATCTTTACATTGATTCTGATTTTTGCAGCCTTGTTTATCTTTATTTATTTCCTTATTAAAAAGGTAATTATCAACAACCTGCAGAAAATCAACGGCACTCTGTCAGAAATTACGGGCGGTAATCTTAACGTAAAGGTAGATGTCCGTTCAAATGCAGAGTTTTCATCACTTTCAGATGATATCAATTCAACTGTAGCAACTCTGAAGAGATATATCGGTGAGGCAGCTGCAAGAATTGACAAGGAGCTGGAATATGCAAAGCAGATTCAGCTTTCTGCTCTGCCTTCAGATTTCCCTGACACAGAAAATTACGGAATTTATGCACAGATGATAGCGGCTAAAGAGGTCGGAGGAGATTTCTATGATTTCTATACTCTCGATAGCAATACGGTGCTTTTCCTTGCCGCCGACGTATCGGGTAAGGGAATTCCTGCAGCGATGTTTATGATGACGGCAAAAACCATTATCAGAGACCTTGCCGAAAGAGGTCTTTCCGTTGATGAAATTTTCACTCTTGCAAATGAAAAGCTTTGTGAAAACAATGAATCAGGCATGTTTGTAACTGCGTGGATGGGAAAAATTGACCTTTCAACCGGCGTTCTCAGATTTGCAAATGCAGGACATAATCCGCCCGTTATTGTTCATGCTGACGGTAAGTGTGAATATCTTAAGAGCCGCACAGGCTTTGTTCTTGCAGGTATGGAGGGTATGAAATACCGTGAGAATGAAATTACTCTTGATAAAGGTGACAGAATTTTCATTTATACCGACGGTGTAACAGAGGCTACAGATGAAAATGAAGCCCTTTACGGTGAAGACAGACTGATGTCTTATATCGATAAAAATAAAAGCCTGAAGGCTGAAGAATTGCTTTCGGGACTTAAAGAGGATATTGACCTTTTTGCAGGTGATGCTCCTCAGTTTGATGATATTACAATGCTTGTTTTTGATTACAAAAAGAAAGAAGGTGCTGCAATGATAGAAAAGGTCTTTTCAGCAAGAAAAGATGCTCTTCCTGAGGTTATGAGCTTTACTGAGGAATGTCTCCAAAACTTTGACTGTCCGATGAAAAGTCAGATGGCAATCTGTGTTGCTGTTGAAGAAATTTTCGTCAATATTGCAAGCTATGCCTACGGCGAAGGCACAGGTGAAGCTTCTCTTGCCTTCGGCTTTGATGAAAAGGAAAGACTTATGACCCTTGTGGTATCTGATGAAGGTGTACCCTTCAATCCGCTCAAAAGAGAAGAGCCTGATATAACCCTTTCTGCAGCAGAGCGTGAAATCGGCGGTCTTGGAATTTTCATCACAAAGAAAACTATGGACACAGTAGATTACCGCTTTGAAAACGGCAAAAACATTCTCACTATGACAAAGAAATTATAAAGGAGACTTAATTATGAATATCAATATCGAAAGAGAAAACGGCAAAACATTAATGAAAATTGAAGGCAGACTTGACACAACAACAGCACCTGAGCTTGAAAAGGCAATTAACGGTGAAGGTGATGAGCTTAAAAGCTTAGCGCTTGATTTCAAGGGTGTTGACTACATTTCAAGTGCAGGACTCAGAGTACTTCTTACAGCACAGAAGAAGATGAATGCTCAGGGTTATATGGAGCTCATCAATGTGGGAGAGACTGTTATGGATGTTTTTGAAATGACAGGCTTTGCAGACATTCTGGTGATCAAGTGATGGACAAGGTAACAAAGGCAATAGAATTTGCTGCTATTGCTCACGACGGAATGGTGAGAAAAAAGGATAAAACTCCTTATATTCTTCATCCCCTTGAGGCAGCAGTTATTGTGGGCTCTATGACAGATGACAGAGATGTTATTTCTGCGGCGGTGCTTCACGATGTGGTTGAAGACACAGAAATCACAATTGAAGAAATTGAAGAAAAATTCGGCAGCCGTGTGAGAGCTCTTGTGGAATCGGAAACAGAGGATAAGCGTGCTGACCTGCCTCCTGAAGACACTTGGAAAATCAGTAAAGAGGAATCTCTACGTGAGCTTGCAGACTGCGGTGACAGAGATGTGCTGATGCTCTGGCTGGGTGACAAGCTTTCAAATATGAGGTCGTTTTACAGAATCTGGAAAAACGAGGGCGACGGTATGTGGCAGTCCTTCAATCAGAAGGACCCCGCTCAGCAGGAATGGTACTACAGCCGTATAGCTGAGCTGACTTCGTCTCTTAAGGATTATCCGGCCTGGCAGGAATATAACGGGCTTTTAAATATTGTCTTCGGAAAGGAAAACTGATATGTCAAAAATTGAGTTCAGAACAGATAAAGATATTTTATACATAAGCCTCAGCGGCAGAATTGACGCTTCAAATGCATCTGAGGTTGAAAACAGCATAGCAGAAATAAGAAAAGCCAATGAGGGCCTTCACACGGTTCTTGATGCAGACACACTTGAATATATTTCAAGCGCAGGTCTTCGCATTATACTGCGTCTCAGAAAAGAGGAGCCGAAGCTTGCAATAATCAACGTTTCACCTGATGTTTACGGTGTGTTTGAAATGACGGGCTTTACAGAAATGATGACGGTTGAAAAAACTTATCCGAGAATCAGAGTTGATGGTTGTGAATTTATTGCAAAGGGTGCCAACGGAGCAGTTTACCGCTATGACAATGAAACAATTGTAAAGCAGTATTTTAACAGAGATGCACTTCCCGAAATTATGCAGGAGCGTGAAAATTCAAGAAGAGCCTTTGTTCTCGGTGTGAATACTGCAATTCCTTACGGAATAGTACGCATAGGTGACGGCTACGGCAGTCTTACAGAGCTTCTCAATGCAACCTCGGTAACAAAGCTTATGAGAGCAAACACCGAAGATTTATCACAGAGCGTAGCTTATTATATCGACACTATAAAAGAGGTGCACTCAATTGAAACCCAGGGTGAAGAGCTTCCCGACTTCAGAAAATGGGTGCTTCAGTGGGCAGATTTTCTTGCCGGCTATCTCGATGATGCACACGCAAAGAAAATGAAGAGTCTTGTTGAGGGTATCCCTGAAAGTAAGTTTATAATTCACGGTGATTACCACACAAATAATGTTATGGTACAGAACGGTGAGCCTATTCTTATTGATATGGACACTCTTGCAGTAGGTCACCCTGTTCTTGAGCTCGGCTCAATGTTTAACGCTTTTGTAGGCTTCGGTGAGCTTGATAAGGCAGGCGTTGAAGATTTCTTCGGTGTTGATATTGATACTGCTCACAGATTCTGGAGACTCAGCCTTGCGAGATATCTCGGTACAGATGATGAAAAGGTAATAACCGAAACTGAAAACAAGGCAAAGGTTATCGGATATATGCGACTTCTTCGCCGTTGTCTTCGCAGAGATACTGACGAGAAAACAATAAACCATTACGAAACACAGCTTAAAGAAGCTCTTGATAAGGTTGACACACTGGTGTTCTGATATAAAGAAGATTTTATATGTAAATATGAGTTAAGGGGAAATTTTTGTGAAAAGAATTTTCGGCGGAGTAAAGGACTTTTTTGGTGGTATTTATTCATACTTTCTGACTTTTATTTTGCTCATATCATCTGTTTTCAGCTTTTTTGAGATAATAGAAAAGCCTGAAATCAAAGTGGGGGAGTTTGACTTCAGCCTCACCTATGAGATTGACGGTGAAATCAAAACCATTGAAGGCACTTATGTATGTGAGTTCGACGGTATCGACAGAAGCTTTAACGGTGCAAGCCGTCAATGGAAAGGCTACATAAGAGATCACGATGATTCAACCTGTTATATTTTAAAAACAATTGATAAGGGTGAAGTCAAATTGGAGCTTGACCTTAATCCTGATTACTTTATGTCGGACCCGGATTTTATTGACTCATATGATATTGCACCTGAGCCTTACATATATATCACCTCAGGTGACCCGACTGTTGAAGATCCCACTGTCGGAATTTATTTCGAAATATATCAGGATGACGATATTAAAATTATAAGCTTCGAATATGATGAACCCATCGAAAATGAATACAGATACATATGAAATACTTTTTAAAATTTTAATTGTTTTCAGGCTGTGCTTGTAAGTGGTTTGTAAGACTCGATGTGTATAATAAGTTATAGAAATATCAGTTTCACAAAAGGAGATAAAGTTTATGGCAAAGAAAAAGACTGTTATCAAAGTTTTAGTTTCAGCTTTAGTTCTGGTTTTTATAGCAGCTGCAGTAATGCTCGCATCAATTCACGGTGCTTTTAAAACTGTAGCAAAGCCAGAAATCAAAGAGGGCGAGTTCGACTTTGCACTGACATATGAAGTTGACGGTGAAAACAAAGTGATTGAGGGTACTTATGTATGTGAGTTTGATGGTATCGCCAGAGCAATCGATGGTGTAGGCCGTCGTTGGAACGGTTACATAAAAGATCACGATGATTTTACTAACTATGAAATCAAAAAAACAGATGATGGTGTAATTAAAATCGATCTTAATATTTGTTCTGAATTCTTTATGTCTGATCCTCAGTATCAAATGATTGTCAGCTCAGAACAAACCAAACCCGAACCTTATATTTATATCACTTCAGGCGATTCTGCAGATGAGGCTACATATGCTCTTTATGAAGGCGATGATGTAAAAATTATCAGCTTCGAATATGATGAACCCATTGAAAATATTTATAAATAAAGGATTTTAAAAATGATCAAAAACAGAACAGCTCAATTGATTTTTCAGACGGTGTATTGCACACTGGGCTTGGTAGGAATTATTGCAAGCTTCGGAATCTTTGATGATTACACTTCATTCCGTTGGGATTTCTATGTGCACTTTACAAATATAAGCAATTTTGTGTGTATCGGCATTATGATTGCTGCTCTCATTCAGACAGCAAAGAAAAAAGAGGACAGCTATGTTACAACAGCACCTCTTTTGAAGTTTATCGGTATGCTGGGTATTCTGCTTACCTTCCTTGTGTTCAACATTATGCTTGCAGGTGCTGAAGGCAGAGATCCTCAGCTTAACTGGAGAATAGGCAGCCTTACCTTCCATGTGGTGCTTCCGATTATGTATGTTGCACACTGGTTCCTGTTTTATGAGCGTAAAAAGTGTAAGTGGTATTATCCTGTAGCCTCAATAAGCTTCCCTCTCTCTTATCTCATTTTCATTTTTATTCAGGCTGCAATTATGAAGTTTGACACATCTCTTCTTATTCCCGGCACAACCACACCGCTTATCTATCCTTATTTCTTTGTCAACCTTGAAACACAGGGCGTAGGCGGAGTTGCAAAATGGGTTGTTATTCTTCTTTCCGCATTTGTAATAGTGGGCTTTGTATTCTTCGGACTTGATAAAATAGGTAAGAAAAAGCCTCAGAAATAAAAGCCCATAAGAACACATAATTATCTGTAAAACAAGTTGAAAATTATCATAACTGAAAAAATCGGATTTACCGCCTTCTTTTGAGAGGGCGGTTTTTACTTTTATACTTTGCTTTGACAAAAAAGGAAATATTTAAAGCTTTTAATTTTTTCAAAATATTAAAATGACGATTGATTATTTTTTTATAATATGATAGAATATAATGAAAAATTGTGTGATTATGAAATTGAATATTTTTATGATTTTCTGACAGATATTGCCAGATGTTAAAGCATAAACTGATAGTTTTTGAAAGGAATTATTCATATGAAACTTGACAGAGTAATTGCGGTAAGAAACGACAAAACAGTTTTCCGTGACGGTGAACTTAAAATCAAGGTGTTCAGCGAGTATTACAGCAAGGCTGATGTTCTCAATGAGGCGCTCAATCAGGCGAGAATTGAGGAGACGGGTCTTAATATTCCCAAAATCCGTGAGGTTACAACCGTTGACGGAAAATGGGTTATAGTTTCTGATTATATAAAGGGCAAAACCCTTGCTCAGCTTATGGAAGAGGATGCTGAGAACAAAGATAAATATATGCAGCTGCTTGTTGACCTTCAGCTTGAGGTTCAGAGCAAAAACTGTATTCTTCTCAACAATCTCAAAGACAGACTTAACAAAAAAATCTGTCAGACAGAGCTTGAAGCAACAGTGCGCTTCGGACTTCACGCACGTCTTGAGGATATGCCGAAGCACAGCAAAATTTATCACGGTGATTTCAGACCGTCAAATATTGTAATAACAGAAGACGGTACCCCGTTTATCATTGACTGGTCACATACCGCTCAGGGTAACGGTTCTGCAGACGCAGCAAGAACTTATCTTTATTTCGGTCTTTACGGTGACGAGGAAAGTGCTGAAAAATATCTTTCACTTTACTGTGAAAAAAGCGGAACAGCAGTTTCTTATGTAAGAAAATGGATTCCGATTATTGCTGCAGCACTTCTTTCAGAGGGTAACGAAAGAGAAAGAGAATATTACCTTTCAGTTGTAAAAGGAAGCTTAACGGAGGGAGAATAAAAATGAAAATTACGGTTTGTATCGGTTCTTCATGTCATATCAAGGGCTCACGCCAGGTGGTTGAGACTCTTCAGAAGCTTATCAGAGAAAACGAAATCAGCGACAAAATCGAGCTTGGCGGCACATTCTGTATGGGTAAATGTCAGCAGGGTGTTTGTGTTGAAGCAGACGGTAAGTTTTATTCGGTGTCTCCCGAAACAGCAGAAGAATTTTTCAGAAATGAAGTTTTAACGAGGGTATAAAATGATTATTCAGATTTGTGTTGGCAGCTCATGCCATATAAAAGGTTCACCTGAAATTGTTGAGCTTCTTCAGAATGCCGTTGAAGAATACGGTCTTAAGGATGAAATTACACTTGCAGGCAGCTTCTGCATAGGAAAATGCAACCGTGTAGGCGTTACTGTTCAGGTGGATGACGATATTCACACCGGCATAACAAAAGAAAATTTCAAGGAATTTTTCAAAGAGAATGTATTGGATGTTATAAATAAATAAGAAGGGAGCCTACTGAAATGTCGGACTGTCTTACTTTAAAAAAATCGAACTGTAAAAACTGTTATAAATGTATCCGCCATTGCCCTGTAAAGGCTATTCGTTTTTCAGCCAATCAGGCGCACATCATAAATAATGAATGTATTCTCTGCGGTCAGTGCTTTGTTGTCTGTCCGCAGGATGCAAAACAGATTGTTGACGAAACCGAAAAAGTAAAGGTGCTTATTCAGGGCGGAGAAAAGGTAGTTGTTTCTCTTGCACCGTCTTTTATTGCAAACTATGACGGTGCCGGTATAAATGCAATGCGTACCGCTCTTAAAAAGATGGGCTTTCACGATGTTGAAGAAACTGCAATCGGTGCAACAATCGTTAAAAATGAGTATGAAAGAATGCTCAATGAAGACGCAAGAGATGTTGTTATTTCATCCTGCTGTCATTCTGTAAACCTGCTTATTCAGAAGCATTTCCCTTCATGCCTTCAGTATCTTGCTGATGTAATGTCACCTATGCAGGCACATTGCCTTGACATAAAGAAGCGTTATCCCGGTGCAAAAACTGTTTTTGTGGGCCCTTGCGTTGCCAAAAAGGATGAGGCTGATTATTATTCAGGCATTGTTGATGCGGTTCTTACCTTTGAAGAGCTTTCAGAATGGATGAAGGACGAGAAAATTGAGCTTTCTCTTGAAACAGACAGCGATGAATACAGCCGTGCACGTTTCTTCCCTACAACAGGCGGTGTTCTCAAAACAATGACAGAGAACAAGAAATATGCCTATGTTGCAATTGACGGTGTAGAAAACTGTATGGCAGTTTTAAGAGATATAGAAAAAGGAAAGATTCATAACTGCTTTATTGAAATGTCTTCATGTGTGGGCAGCTGTGTAGGCGGACCTGTTATTGAAAAATATCACCACGACTCAAGCGTAAAAGACTATATTGAGGTTGCTTCTTATGCAGGTGAAAAGGATTTTGCGGTTAATCAGCCAGATTCCACAGAGCTTAAGAAATTCCTCAGCTATATTGAGCCCAAGCTTCCCCAGCCTTCAGAATTTGAAATTGCCTCTGCACTTCGTCAGATGGGCAAATTCAAATCATCAGATGAGCTTAACTGCGGTTCATGCGGTTACAATACCTGCCGTGAAAAGGCAATTGCAATCTGTCAGGGCAAGGCTGAAATTTCAATGTGTCTTCCCTTCCTTAAGGATAAGGCAGAAAGCTTTTCAGACACAATTGTAAAGAATACGCCCAACGGTCTTATTGTTCTTAACGAAAGCCTTGAGGTTCAGCAGATTAATGAGGCTGCAAGAAAAATGATGAACATCCGCTCTGCTTCTGATGTTCTCGGTGATCAGGTAATCAGAATTCTTGACCCGTCTGTATTTATGAATGTAATGACAAGCGGTAAGGATGTAAAAGACCAGAGAGTTTATCTTGCTGAATATAAGCGATATATTGAACAGACTGTTGTTTACGACAGAGAATCACATCTTCTTGTCGGTATTATGCGTGACGTAACCGATGAGGAATATGAGCGTGAAAGAAAAGAAAATATCAGCCGTAAGACAATTGAGGTTGCCGACAAGGTTGTTGACAAGCAGATGAGAATTGTTCAGGAAATTGCTTCACTTCTTGGTGAAACAGCAGCTGAAACAAAAATTGCACTTTCCAAGCTGAAGGAGTCGATTACTGATGAATGATTTATGTGCAGACATCGGATATAAAAGTATAAATCATTTCGGTGAAGAGCTTTGCGGTGACCACGTGGATATCGTTGAGGAGAGTGAAAATTCATCAGTTATTGTTCTTGCTGACGGTCTCGGAAGCGGTGTTAAAGCGAGTATTCTTTCAACACTTACCTCGAAAATCATTTCAACAATGATGGCTGAGGGACTGCCTATTGAGGAATGTGTTGAAACAATTGCCGCAACCTTACCTGTATGCTCTTTAAGAGGGGTGGCTTATTCAACCTTTACAATTATTCACCTCAGAAATAACGAAACTGCTGAAATTATTCAGTATGACAATCCTCACGTTATTCTCATACGTGACTATGCAAATTATGATTATCCGAAAACAGAAATGAACATCGGCGGCAAAAAGATTTTCCGCTCAACAATAAAGCTTCAGGAAGACGATATATTCGTTGCAATGAGCGATGGCTGTCCCCATGCGGGAATCGGTATGCTCTATAACTTCGGCTGGAAAAGAGAGGATATAATCGAGTTTATCGAAACTCTTGCTCCTGCAGGATATACAGCAAAAAATCTTTCAACAATGCTGGTTGATGAATGTAACAAGCTTTACGCTGAAAAGCCCGGTGATGATGCAACAGCGTGTGTTGTGAAAATCAGAAAAAGAGAGCCGATGAATATGCTCTTCGGTCCGCCGTCAAACCGTGATGACGCAAACCGAATGATGTCTCTTTTCTTCTCAAAGGAAGGCAAGCACATTATCTGCGGCGGTACAACATCATCAATTGCTGCAAAGTATCTCGGCAAGGAGCTTAAGGCTACACTCAATTTTGAAAAAAGTGACGTTCCGCCAATTGCTGAAATTGAGGGTGTTGACCTTGTAACCGAAGGTGTTATAACAGTCAACAAGGTGCTTCAGTATGCAAAGGATTATCTTGGTGAAAACGAGTTTTATGAGCATTGGAGCTTCAAGCGTGACGGTGCATCACTTATCAGCAGACTTCTTTTCGAAGAAGCTACAGATATTAATTTTTATGTGGGAAGAGCAATCAACCCGGCACACCAGAATCCTGATCTGCCCATAAACTTCAACATTAAAATGAATCTTGTTGAAGATCTTTCAGAGTGTCTTAAAAAGATGGGCAAAAGAATTAAGGTAAGTTATTTTTAATGGCTAAAGGAATTTATTTCAAGGAGTCTAAAAAATGAGAAAATTTGATACAAAAGTTCAATATTTAAAATATAAAGTGCTTCGTGAGGTGGCTAATCAGGCTTGGAACGATACACTGCTTCAGAATGTTTTCGATATTCCTAAGCTTATCGTACCCGGCAAAACCTCAACAATGCGCTGTTGTGTATATAAGGAAAGAGCTATTCTTGCAGAGCGAGTAAAGATGGCGATGGGCGGTGACCTTGACAACAAAAATGTTATTGAGGTTATTGATATTGCCTGCGATGAATGTCCTGCAGCGGGTTATGATGTAACCGATTCCTGCCGTGGCTGTCTTGCTCACAGATGTGAGGATGTATGCAAAAAGGGAGCAATCTCCTTTGACCACAACCATGTAGCTCATATTGATAAAACAAAGTGTGTTGAGTGCGGACAGTGTGCAAAGGTTTGTCCTTTCTCAGCAATTGTTAACCGAAAAAGACCTTGTCAGAAGGCTTGTAAGGTAAAGGCAATTTCAATCAATGATGACAATGCAGCATCAATCAACGACGACAAGTGTATCCAGTGCGGTGCCTGTGTATATCAGTGTCCCTTCGGTGCAATTACCGACAAGTCATTTATACTCAACGTTATCGATATGATAAAGAAGAGCGAGGGTAACAGCAACTATAAGGTTTATGCAATGGTTGCACCTTCAATTTCAAGCCAGTTCACTTATGCAAAGCTGGGTCAGGTAATTTCAGGCCTTAAAAAGCTCGGCTTCTTCACTGTGGTTGAGGCTGCTCTCGGTGCAGATATGGTAGCACAGGCTGAATCAAAGGAGCTTTCAGAAAAAGGCTTCCTTACAAGCTCATGCTGTCCTGCTTTTGTGTCATATGTAAAATCATCCTTCCCTCAGCTTCTTCCTCACGTGTCCCATAATCTTTCTCCTATGGCGACTCTTGCAAAGTATATAAAAGAAACTGACAAAACCGCAAAGGTAGTGTTTATCGGACCATGTACTGCGAAAAAGGCTGAAGCTCGTCTTGAGTCGGTAAAGCCCTTTGTTGATGCGGTGCTTACCTTTGAAGAGCTTCAGGCACTTTATGACAGCCGTGAAATTGACATTACAACACTTGATGAAGATGTTCTTGACAATGCTTCATATTTCGGCAGAATTTTTGCCCGTTCAGGCGGTCTTTCAGACGCAGTAAAGCAGGGTCTCAAGGAACAGAACATTGAGTTTGACCTTAAGGCAGTTGCCTGTGACGGCATTGAAGAATGTAAAATTGCACTTCTCAAAAAGAGCAAGAATGTGCTTGATGCAAACTTCATCGAAGGTATGGCTTGCGTTGGCGGCTGTATCGGCGGTGCCGGATGTCTTACTCACGGTGAAAAGAACAAATCCGAGGTTGACAAGTACGGCAGAGAAGCACTTGAAAAAACTATCAGTGACGCAATTTCAGTTTTATAAAAGTAATAAATCAGACCGCCTTCAGATGAAGGCGGTTGAACTTTTTATATAACAAAATGAAGTTGACTTGCTTTTGTTAATTGTATATAATTATTCTTATAACAAAATAACTGCTTTGATAATCAGAAAGGTGAAAAGTATGAAGACAATTCTTTTTCAGGGTGACTCAATTACTGACTGCGGAAGATACCGCAAAGTAACAGACAAAAAGGAGAGCGGAATTGCTCTTTTCAGAGATGGAAAGCTTCTTAAGAAAATAACAGCTCTCGGTGACGGCTATCCTGCTCTTGTAAGTGCTGAGCTGGAAAGCGGAAATCCGGGCGGGTTCCGTTTTGTTAACAGAGGTGTCGGCGGTGACAGAATTACCGATGTTTATTCACGCATAGTGAAGGATATCATTAAGCTTAAGCCCGATTATATGAGCCTTCTTATCGGTGTTAATGATGTCTGGCGTAACTTCGACTCAGACGGCACAGGCACAGGAAAAGCAAGATTTGAAAAGATTTATGATATACTTTTAGATGAGCTTAAGGAGGAATTTCCTGAGCTTAAGATTATAATTATGGGTGCATTTGTGCTTCGTGGCACTGCAACCGATGACAGAAAAGAAGAGCCTGACCGTTACATCAGATTCAGAAGTGATGTTGCAGAAATGGCAGCTATTTCCAAAAAGCTTGCAGAAAAGTACGGTCACAGCTTTATTGACCTTCAGGTTGCTTTCGACGAGGCAGTTAAATCTGTTCCTGCCTCAGAGCTTTCCCGTGACGGTGTTCATCCCACAATCAAGGGTCATCAGCTTATAAAAGAAAAATGGCTGGAAGCTTTTTCGGAAATTGAGGCGTAAAATGAAAAGAATTATGTTTGTCTGCCACGGCAATATCTGCCGTTCACCTATGGCTGAGTTTGTTTTCAGAAAAATGATAAATGAAAAGGGGATTGGTGACAGCTTTGTTGTTGCTTCCTCTGCCACAAGCACCGAGGAAATATGGGGCGAAGTGGGTAATCCCGTTTATCCCCCTGCAAAGAAAGAGCTGCTGAAGCACGGTATCACTTGCGAGGGAAAAAGAGCTGTTCAGCTTAAAAAGAGTGATTACGAAAATTATGATTACTTAATCGCTATGGATACTAACAATATAAGAAATATTATGAGAATAATCGGCTCTGATAAGAATGATAAAGTTAGAAAATTAATGAGCTATACCTCACGTGGCTGTGATGTTGCCGACCCTTGGTACAGTGGTGATTTTGAAACCTGCTACAATGATATTTTCGAGGGTTGCTCTGCGTTGTTAAAAAAGTTAATTTAAGGTGATATTATTAAGTATTCAAATGTAATTGAGGGCGTTTTTCTTGAGCGACCAAACAGATTTATTGCAATGGTTTTAGTTGATGGAAAAATTGAAACTGTGCACGTTAAAAACACGGGCAGATGTAAGGAACTCCTTGTTCCAAACGCAAAGGTTTATTTGTTCGTTTCAGATAATCCCAATCGCAAAACAAAATATGATTTAATTGCCGTTGAAAAAGTTACGAATAAT
>JAZRJR010000047.1:0-10945 GCA_045645885.1 Acutalibacteraceae bacterium
TAATGGACGACATTTTTCTTTTTGCTGCAAAGAATTCCCTTGTTACAGTTGCCGACAAAATGTCAGAGCTTGACTACAGAAGCGATACATTTAAAAGTGAAATGTCTGACCTTGAGGCAAGCAACAGCGTTTATGTTGAAATCTACTATCCCCGTGACCGTCTTGTTTATACATCAGACACCAACAAGGCTGTTTACAGCGAAGAAAACAACCGGGTACCGCTTGAAAACCTCAAGCCACGTGTAATGAAGCTCATTTCCCAGGAAATGCACCCTGACGGCAGCTACTTTGAAATAAGGCAGGAGTTTTTCACAACGGCTGAATTTCTGGTTTACGGTGACTTTTTCAGTGAAAACACGGCAATTGAGCTTTACTATTCAACCGACCTGATACGAGGCAACGCAACCACTGCAAGCTGGGCACTTTTTGCTTTCAGTCTCAGTATTCTCTTTGCTGTATTTGTAGGCGTTTCCGTAGTTTCAAAAATGTATCTTGACCCTGTTGTTAAAATCAAAAACACAACAGAGAAAATGGCGGCCCTTGATTTTAGTGCAGTCTGTCCCCCATTCAGAAACAAAGAGCTTCGTGAGCTCAGCGACAACATCAACTTTCTTTCAAGCTCACTTTCAGAATCAATGAAAAAGCTTGAAAATGAAAACAAAAAGCTTGAGTCAGCTATTGAGTCAGAAAGAAGACAGGATAAAGCCCGTCGTTCATTTGTTGCCAATGCATCTCACGAGCTGAAAACTCCCATTTCAATTATAAGAGGCTATGCCGAAGGCATCAAATACGGCATAAGCGGTGATTCAACAGAGGAATTCTGTGACATCATAATTGAAGAGTCAGACAAAATGAATAATCTTGTTGTAAGGCTTATGGAGCAGCTTCAGTACAGTTCTGCTTACAATCTCAACGAAAGCAGCTTTTCTTTGAGAAAGCTTATTACAGAGCTTATTGACGGCACCCGTCTTAACTTTGAAGAGTGCGGAATCAGTCTTTCGGTTGATATTCCGGAAGAATATATGGGCAGAGGTGACAGCGAGCTTCTCTCATCTGTTTTCAACAACTATTTTTCAAATGCTCTCAGCCACGCAGACTTTGAAAAGGAAGTCAGAATCACCTGCAAAGAGCTTCAGAACTGCTACAGAATCAGCGTTTACAACTCAGGCAAGCCCATATCGGGCACTGACATAGAAAACATCTGGCAGAGCTTTTACAGAGCAGATAAAGCACATTCACGAAAGGAAGGCAGATTCGGTCTCGGTCTTTCAATTGTTGCCACAATTCAGGATCTTCACAAGCAGAAATACGGTGTGCTTAACCGTGAACACGGTGTAGAGTTCTGGTTTGATATCAAAAAGGCGTAACACTTTTAAATGCAAAGTGCAAAATGCAAAATGCAAAATTATTGACAAAAACGGTAGTGGTTACCGTAGGGACACGGCTGAGCCGTGTCCCCTCTTTTTTATAAGATACATCAAGGCCCTAATTCTTTTTAATATATTGACAAATTGTGAACTAAGTGATATCATTAAGTCATCTTGAAAAATGGAGGAAGAACTATGAAATTCTTCAAAAGAGCAATCGCTGTAATTCTTACACTTGTGCTTCTTTCAGGCTCATTTGTATGCTTTGCAGCAGACGGTGAAAAGCAGTATCACAAATATGACAAATACTTACTTCTCGGTGACAGTGAAGCAAGCGGCTTCAAGGATTACACCTATGTAATGACTGAATTCACAAGAGTTCCTAATTCCTACGCAGACCTTATTGCAAAGGAGCTTGACGCTGAGCTTATTCCTATGGCTTGTCCCGGCTTCAGAACTGTTGAGCTTCGTCATATGCTTGACGATGATTATGTTGTTGAAGACGATTATCTCTTCTCGGCTGTTCCTCATCACGAGCCCGAGGAAATTGTGGCAAAGAAGCCCGAAATGCGTCAGGCAATCAAGGATGCAGACCTTATCACTCTTGCTATCGGCGGCAACGACTGGGGTGCTTATCTCGGTTGGGTTATGACTGATTTGCTCGAAGAAAATCCCCTTCCCGAGGATTTCGCAAACGCACTCAGAGAATTCCTTGCAAACGCAAGCTTTGAGGATGATATTATCGGCACAATCGTTGATATGGCATCTATGTTTATGTCACTTGATGTGTTTGTAAAATCTCTTTCAGAGGCACTTGTTTATGCATTCTCAACTCTTCACGAAAACTGGGGACACATTGTTGAATACATCTATGATGTGAATCCCGATGTTACTCTCGTTGTTGTCGGTATGTTCATCACAACCTACAAGACTGAGGAAGGCGCTCCCGATGTTGTTATTGAGCCCGACCCCATGGCAGTCAAGGTTGAACAGATGATGATTGACTTCGGTAACAAGCCCATGGTTGACAATCAGGAAAAGTACGGCTATATCTATGTTGACACTGCAGGTACTGTAGTTGAAACCTGCCATCCCACAGACGGCGGACACAGACACATTGCAAACAGAATTCTTGAAGAGCTTCCCGATGCACGCTTCCCCTACACCGATGTTTCAATCAAGGCTCCCGAATATAAGGCAGTTGAATATATGTATCTCAATGGTCTTATGACAGGCACAGATGCAACAACCTTCGGTGGTGAGGCTAAGCTCACAAAGGCAGAGCTTTCACAGATACTCAATAAGGTTTCAGATTCTTACAAGCTTACCGACAGCACAGATGATGTTTCAGGCTTTAAGCTTGCTTCTGATTTATACAAGGCTTCAGGCAAAAACGGTTTAACCGATTTCTTCAGCTACCTGGTTGAAATGATTTCACTCATCTTCTCAGGCAAGGCATTCAAGGCTGTTACAAGAGCTGAGGCTGCAATTCAGATTTATAAGACAATCAGATAAAACAGCAGATCCCTATGGCAATTCCCATAGGGATTTTAAGAGAGACTATTTACTATTAACTCATACGGAGGGAAAGAAATGAAAATTTTCAGAAAAGCAATTGCCGTGCTGCTTGCACTTATGCTTCTTTCAGGCTCATTTATGTGCTTTGCTGCAGACGGTGAAAAACAGTATAAGAATTATGACAAGGTTCTTCTTCTCGGTGACAGTGAGTCAAGCGGCTTCACAGATTACGGCGATGAATTCAGCGAATTCACCCGTGTTGACGACTCTTATGCAGCATATGTTGCTGACGATCTCGGTGCTGAGCTTATTCCTATGGCTTGCCCCGGCTTCAGAACACTTGAGCTTCGCTGCATGCTCGATGACAACTACTACCCTGCTGACGACCCTTATCTTTTCAAGAAGGTTCCTCACACCTCTGAGGCTGATATCATGGCAAAGTCACCTCAGCTGCGTCAGGCTATCAAGGAATCTGATCTTATCATCATAGGTATCGGCGGCAACGACTGGGGTGCATACCTCGGTTGGGTTCAGGAGGACACTCTTGCAGCCAACATTCTTCCCGATGAATACAGAGAAGCACTTGCAGAGCTTCTTAAAAATGCAAAGGTCGGAGACGATGTTATCGGTATGGCAATTGAGCTTGCAGATTACCTCAATGCCGTTGACGAGCTTATGCCTGCACTTGTTGAGGCTTTCAAATACGGCTTTTCAAATCTCTATGAAAACTGGGAATACCTTATCGAATATATTTATGAGAACAACCCCGATGTAACAATTGCTGTTGTTGGTATGTTCCCCACCTACCTCAAGACAGAAGAGGGCGCTCCTGATGTTGTTGCTGAGCCTGACCCTGCTTCAAAAGTAGTTGAAGATGCTATTATCGCCTTCGCTAACAAGCATATGATTGAAGGCAGAGACAAATACGGTTACCTCTATATCGACACAGAAGGCACTGTGGTTGAGGTTTGTCACCCCACCGTTGCAGGTCACAGATCAATTGCAGACAAGATTCTTGCTGCTCTTCCCGATGCAAGATTCCCCTATACAGATGTAACAATTGCTGATTCTTCCTACAAGGCAATTGAATATATGTATCTTAACGGCCTTATGACAGGTACTGACGAAACAACCTTTGGCGTTGAAGAAAAAATCACAAAGGCAGAGCTTTCAGAAGTGCTCAACAAAATTTACGGAACTTACGAAGTAACTGACAGCACTTCAGATGTCTCAATGCTCAAGCTTATGAGTGATCTTAACAAGCTTTCCGGTGAAGGCGGAATCAAAGGTCTGCTCAGCAATTTTGTCAAAGCAGTTGAGTTGATTCTTTCAGGCAAAGCATTCAGAGCAGCCACAAGAGCTGAAGCTGCACTTGAAATTTATAATACTGTAAAATAAAACATTACAACAAAGACACGGCTCAGCTGTGTACCATATTAAAATCAAGGGGTGTAGTCCGATGCTACACCCCTATTTTAATTCCTTGTATATTGCGAAACACAGGTACTGCGAGTGGGCGAAAAAACGTCAAGTGCGAAAATCAAAGAGGTGTAGTTCGATGCTACACCTCTTTGTTGTTTTAATGCTTTATGTATTGCAATTTATTTTTCGCACGTTTCTGTGCTGTTATTGGAAGTCTGCTAAGTTATTGGGAGTGCACTTACGCTTACCCTCTTCAATTTCGTGAATCATCTGAACGAGCTTGTCGTTAACAGGTGTATCCACACCGAATTTGTCACCGTTTTCAACGAAGAAGCCGTTGAGAATGTCAATTTCTGTCTTCTCACCTGCTTCGATTGACTGAAGGGTTGAGGGCTTAACGTCTGAGTAAAGCTTTCCTACCATACGTACAACGATTTTTACAATGCTGTTATACCATTTTGCGTTGCTGAGTGCAAGCATTCTGTATTCGAGAACTGCACCGTACTTGGGAACCTTGATGTTCATTGCCTTTGCAACTGCCATACCTTCTCTTGCGATATTAAGGAAAAGGTCCTGAGCTCTTACATCCTTGAGGATTGTGCCGAGCTTTTCACCTGTGATACCTGCAACAGCGTTGATACATGAGTTGATAATAAGCTTTGAATACTGTCTGCCCTTGATGTCAAGTGTTACCTGAGCGGGAACAACGTGGCTGAGCATTTCAGCAAATTTTTCAAGCATAGGAGTTTTCTGACCGTCAAGCATACCTACATAGTATTCACCAAGGCTTGTCATTGTTACATCGTTGTCAGCGTTTCTTGTTGCACCGAAGCCGATCATACAGCCTACTGCCTTGTCTCTGCCAACGATTTCTGCAAGCTGTTCTGTGAGAATACCGTTCTGCATACCTACGATAATACCGCCTTCAGCAAGGTAAGGAAGAATAAGCTTTGCAGAAGCTGCAACGTGAGCATATTTTGTTGCAATAATAATTATGTCAAACTTTTCATCACCGAATTCTTCAACCTCGTGATAGCATTTGAAGTCAACGTGGTGCTCACCCTTTGCACCGTGAAGATAGAAGCCCTTTGTTTCAATAAGCTCCTTGATTTCGGGAATGTGACACTTGATTCTGATGTCATATCCCTCTTTTTTGAGAAGTACTGCTACGGTACCGCCGATAGCACCTGCTCCTACTACAAGAACTTTCATGTTTTAATCCTCCGTATATTTTAATTAATATTTCATTCTTACTTTTTCAGCAAAGCACATTACATCCTTGATTTCGAGAACTTCACCGCTGTCAAGAATTGCTTTACCGCTCATTCTGCCGAATACCTGGTGCTGATTTGTTTCAATAACCTTGAGGCTGATTTTTGCAGCACGGTCAATTACGGGCTTGAAGTTCATTTCAAATCTTCCGTCAGATGAGGTGAAGGTCCAGTCCTTCATATAATCGTCACCGTTCGGAATGTTGAAGGTAACATCATCAAGCTTGTGTGCCTTACCGTCATAGAAAAGAATATTTTCTGAAGCGGCAGTTGTGTCACCGAAGCCGTAACCGATATTCCAGCCGAAGGGCTTGCCGTTTACAACAGCATTACCGCTGCCCCAATACCAGGTGTTGTCATATGTCCATACACCACGGCCCCAGTCGAGAGTACCGAAGTCTGTTTCAGGATTGAACTCATATCTTACACCGTCAAATTCAGCGTAGCCTTCTGCTCTCATACAGTTGATTTTCTGATTGTAATAGAAAGCCTTCTTGTTCTCCTTCCAGGGAGTTGCAATAACCATTGTATCCATAGGAGGCTGAGTGAGAGTGATGTCAACCTTAAGTGTCTTTCCGTCTTTGAACTTTCTGTATTCACCGACGATTCTTCTCTTGCCTTCAGTTACGATAAAGTCAAGGTCAAGCTTTTTGTCGTGATAATGAATATCACCCACATCACTTGTTCTCGGAAGCTTATATTTACCCATAGGGAAGAAGTTGAGAATTGAGCTTGTCTGTTCCCAGGGATTGTTCTCATCAAAAACGAGAAGTGAAGCTGACTGCATACCGATATAACCGTCATCTGAAAGAGTGAAAGCTACAGCGTGCTTGTCAGCAAGAATAAGATAATAGTCCCATTCCTTGATTCTGAACTTGGGAGCAGCAATGCTTTCTCTGTTATAGGTCTGGATAAGACTCTTTGACCAACCGGGCTCTCTGAGAGTTCCGTCAGGATTCAGAAGGTCGTTCCTTGTCGTGACTTCATGATTTCTTGCCATATTATATTCTCCTTTTTATATGCACCAAAAGTGTAACCCGTAAAACGAGTTACACTCCGGCTGTTTTTATACTACTTTAGGCACTACTCTTACATACTTTGAATATGCACCGTAAACATTGCCGTTTGCGGTTTTCTTATATGCTCTTACCTTGAAGCAAGCACCCTTGAGTGCAGTAAGGTTCTTTGCAGTATAAGTGTTGCTCTTTGTTGAACCGAGCTTTGTGTATGTGCCGTTGGTTTCGGTTGAGTAATAAATTACATAACCTGTTGCACCGCTTACCTTGTTCCAGGAAAGTGTTGCTGACTTAACGCCTGCAGTTGCCTTCACTGTGGGTGTTGCGGGAAGAGTTGCAGTTTCCCAACGCTTTGATTCACCCCAGATTACTGTGTCACCCTTCTTGTAATAGGGCTTCACTGAGAAGGTGTAAAGTGTGCCTGTCTTAAGTCCCTTGATTGTGTAATTGAGTGCAGTTGTTGACTTCTTTACAATTACCCACTTCTTGCTTGAGGTGTCATATCTGTAAACTCTGTAGCCTGTTGCACCTGCTGACTTGCTCCAGTTGAGCTTGATTGAGGTTGTTGTCTTGTCGGTTTTGATTTTTGAAATCTTACCGGGAACAATCTTGAAGGAAAGTGTCTTGCTTCCGCTGTACTTACCCTTGAGAACAACCTTAACCTTATATGTGCCTACTTTTGCAGAAATTGAACCTGCTGAGTAGTCAATATCATAGTCTGTTCCGGCTTTGAGGGTGTTATCCTTGCTGTCTTTTACGATTGCCTTTTCAGGAGCCTGAGTTTCACCGTTATAATAGAAGGTTGAATTTGCAAGCTTGATTGAGGTTACTGCATAGAGCTTGCCTGTCTTTTCATAACCGCAGGTCTTACAGGTGTAATCAACCTTACCGTCTTTTGTGGTTGTTGCTTTTGTCACCTTTTCACTGTAGTTGTGACCCAGCTTCTCAATTGTTTCCTGAGGAATGATGTCCTCTTTACAGTTAATGCAGTATACACCTGCAGTAAGACCGTTCTTTGTACAGGTAGGCTTAACCTCAGCCTTCTGAGCTTCGTTGTGACCTGTTGCATCAATGATTTCCTGAGCAACGATAATTTCACCGCAGCGGTTACAGGTCTTGCCTTCTGTGTGACCTGCCTGTGTACAGGTGGGAGCTACTGCAACGTCAATTCTTTCGTCGTGACCGAATGCCTTTTCGGGAAGTGTATCCTTAAGTCCGCAGCCGTTGTCACAGAGAGCTGACTTTGTGCCGTCCTTGACACAGGTTGTGTCACCGTTTGTCACATAGTTTGTATATTTATGACCGAGCTTTGTGCCTGCATCAGCAATAGGACTTGTCTTATATGTGCAGAACTGACACTTCTTGCTCTTTGTGCCGTCTTTTTCACAGGTTGCGTCACCGTTTGATTCATAATCACCGAGAACGTGATCTGTCATCGGAATCTTCTGAGTTTCGCTCTTTGCTGTGCAGCCTTCACGAACACAGTGCTTTGACTTTTCGCCTTCTCTGTAGCAGGTTGCCTGAGTGTCAACTGTATATTCGTTGCTGTATGAGTGACCGAGACGACCGATTTTTTCAGTCTTTGTCTGTGTGCAGTCCTCACACTTATATGTCATTTCACCGTCATTTTCACAGTCGGCAGCAACATTTACTGTGCCCTTATCCCACTTGTGAAGACCTGTTGCAGCAACCTCACCTGTATATGTATGACCGCAGGCTTCGCACTTGAAGTTAGCTGAGCCTGCCTTAACGCAGGTGGGAGCAGTAACAATTGTGCTTGTGTAGTTGTGACCGAGAGCAGGAATTGTGGTCTGAGCAGTTGTGATTTCAGTACATCTCTTGCACTTTGCACCGTCTGTAAGACCTGTTTCTGTACAAGTGGCAGCCTTGCCCTTGATTGTTTCATTATCGTGACCGAGAGCAGTATTGGGAATATCTCTTACATCCTTAGCTCCGCAGCCTCTGTCACAAGCAGCCCACTCAGTTGAGTTCTTTGTGCAGGTTGCATTGTTGTTTGAAATATAAAGCTTGAAATCGTGACCCAGCTTTGAACCTTCGTCAGTTACGGTTGAGGTCTGAGGACAACGTGTACACTTACCTGTCTTTGTGCCGTCAGAAGTACAGGTTGCGTCATTGTTTGACTGATAAGCAAAGTTATGACCGAGAGGCTGAACCTCTTCTCTGATTTCAAGAAGACATCTTGAACAGGTGTATACGTTGTAGCCATTATAGGTACATGAGGGAGGAATTGAGCCTGTGAGCACCTTTTCGTGGCCGAGAGGATCAACATAAGTATCCTTTGTTGAAACTGTGCAGTTCTTACACTTGTTAAGAGTGTAGCCGATTTCTGTACAGGTGGGAGCAACTACCTTCTTTTCAAATTCGTGACCCTTTGCAGGAAGTGTCATTGTTGTTGTGAGTGAGCATCTTGAACACTTGTCAGTCTGCACACCGCCTTCTGTACAGGTGGGAGCCTTTGTAACAACGAAGCCGCTCATATCGTGACCGAGCTTGGGAATTACTGTGCTGTCCTTGGGAAGTGAGCAGGTCTTACATTTATATGTAATAAGACCGTCATTTGTGCAGGTAGCCTCAACAACTGTTTCAAGATAGTCGTGAGCGAGAGCTGCGTTATAGTTACTCTTGTGGCTTTCGTCACAGTTTTTACATTCAAAAAGGTCATAGCCCTGCTCTCTGCAGGTGGGAGCTACAGTTGTCTTTTCATATTCGTGACCGGGTGCAGTAACAACCTTTTCTTCTGTGTGGTTACATACACTGCACTTAATGCTTTCCTTACCGTCTTCAAGGCAGGTAACCTTTTTGATTACGGTAACGGTTTTGAAGTCGTGACCCTTTGCATCGGTGATGAAGCTCTTTGTGTAATCACAGATTTTACATTTCTGTGTTGATTCACCCTTTTCAGTACAGGTGGGAGCCTTAACAACAACCTCTGCATCATAATCGTGTGCAGCCTCTTTGCCGAAAGCAACCTTACATACGTCACAAACGGGAATCTGACCGCATACGGGCTTTGCCATTGAGCAATCCTTTGTTTCGCTGAACTTACAGTTTGCTCTCTTACAATATGTTGTATGAGTGCCGTCAGCATTGTTTCTGATATCCTCAAGGTGACCGAGAGCCTCGGAGCCTGAAGTATACTTTTTATACACCTGATGGCAGCGAGCACATTCCTTTGTCTGATATTCCTTTTCAGTACATGAAGCGGGAACAACAGTGAGTGCTGACCATTCGTGTTCCTTACCGTTGGTACAAAGATCTGCAGCAGTAACCGGAACATAAATCACGGAAGCACTGAGAACAAGCACCATCAGTAAGCTGATAAAAGCCTTGAATGATAACTTTTTCATAGTTTTACATCTCCTTTGTGTTTTTCGATGTTGACCTTTTACATAAAAAATGTATACAGTCACAGTTATACATCTACTATTATATATAATATCAATGTGTATTTCAAGTGTATAAGAAGAAACAATTAAAAAAATTTAAAATTAGTTTCACTTTTAGACAGATTTGTGATATACTAAACCGGTAATGACAATAACAAAGGATGTTTCTATTGAAAAGCTACGAAATAAAACCCAACGATGCCAACCAGAGACTTGACAAGTTTCTGCTGAAAAGCTTTCCCAAGCTGCCAAAGACACTTATGTATAAATATGTGCGTATCAAGCGAATCAAGGTAAACGGCAAAAGAGCCGAAATTTCAACAAAGCTCTCTGTAGGCGATGTTGTTGACCTTTACATAAACGATGAGCTTTTAGAAAAGAAAGAAACCGTTTATGACTTTATGAGTGCAGGAAAGCAGATAAGCATTGTCTATGAGGACGAGAACATTATTCTTCTCAACAAAAAGGTGGGGCTTCTCTCCCACCCTGACGAAACGGAATATGTTGACACTCTCATTACAAGAGTAAAGCGCTATCTTTTTGAAAAGGGTGAATACAACCCTCAGGAAGAAAGCTCATTTGCCCCTGCTCTTGTCAACAGAATTGACCGCAACACAAGCGGTATTGTAATCTGTGCAAAGACGGCAACTGCCCTTCGTGTACTTAATCAGAAAATGAAGGACAGAGAGCTTCACAAGCTTTATCTCTGTGTTGTTCACGGAAAAATGGATAAAAAAAGTGACACCCTTGAAGGCTATCTTCTGAAGGACGAAAAGAAGAACAAGGTATTCATTTCCGATAAGCAGCAGCAAGGCGGAAAATTCATCCGTACAAAGTATACGGTTCTCGGCTATGCTGGCGGACTCAGCCTTCTTGAAATTGACCTTCTCACAGGCAGAACACATCAGATAAGAGCTCATATGGCTTCCATAGGCCATCCCCTT
>JAZRJR010000048.1:0-40823 GCA_045645885.1 Acutalibacteraceae bacterium
ACCCCAGTTAGCCATAACTGAGTAAACATCCTTGAATGCACCCTCACCTGTAAGGTTGGGAACGAACCAGGTTGTGGGCCATGTGCGGTCTGTTCTTACGTCAATTGTTGTGTGAGCCTTGTCGGGAAGGTCAGCTGTATAGCCTTCTGCAATCTGCATAACGGGGCCGATGCCTTCGATAATATTTACACGAAGCATTGTAACGGGCATTTCAGCTCTGCAACGGAAGTGGCTTGAGAATCCGCCGCCTCTGAAGTATTCATAGTTTGCTCTGCACCAGTCTGTTGCTTCAAGACAAGCCTTCATATCATCATCAGTGATTTCCCAGAAGGGCTTCATGCAGCCTTCACCGTCTGCATTCTTAGCAGCACCGCTGCCGTCAAGAGCAGTTGCGCCTGAGTTGATAAGGTGGATAAAGCCGTCCTTAGCCTTGCCTTCGGGCTTGATTCCTGTAACTCTTTCACAAGCTTCGGGGCTCCAGTATGTACGAACGTCGTGGAAGCAACGAGCTGAGCCTGAAACAAGTGTACCGAGCATCATTGCAACACCGTTGAGTGTATCGTTTTCAGTAGCAAAGGGTGTGGGAGCCTTGGGGCCGTTCCAGTCAAATGTTGAAGCCATAATTGCTTCTGTGAAGTCAGCATTGGGAAGCCAGTCTGTCCAGTTTCTCTGTCCCTGGAAGCCGCCTGCAACAGCATTCTTGCCAAGTGCTTCTTCGTGCCAGCCAAGATCGTCAAGCTTCTTGTTACCGTAGAGAATATCTCTTACGATAATTGAGAATTTAGCAATGAATTCCCAGTCCTTGTCAGCGGGAACAACCTTTGACTTTCTGATGATTTCAGGAAGATCCTTGCCTGCGTTTACATCAAAGCCTTCTTTGCAGTTAGCCTTGATCCAAGCGAGTGCCTTTTCATATTCGTCTTTGTCGTAAATTTCAAGAGTGATTCTTCTGATAATGTCACTCATATCAACCCATTCAGCACGGATACCGAAATATTTCTGGAACATTGAAGCATCACAGTAGCTGCCTGCAATACCCATTGAGATACCGCCGAGGTTTACATAAGCCTTGTTCTTCATCCATCCCACTGCAATTGAAGCTCTTGCAAAGCGAAGAATCTTTTCAGCAACGTCCTGAGGTACGGTCTTGTCGCCCATATCCTGAACATCCTTGCCGTAAATTGAGAATGCGGGAAGTCCCTTCTGCCCGTAAGCAGCCATAACTGCAGCAAGATAAACCGCACCGGGTCTTTCTGTACCGTTGAAGCCCCATACAGCCTTGATTGTGTTGGGGTTCATATCAAATGTTTCTGAACCGTAGCACCAGCAGGGAGTAACTGAAAGAGTTGCAACAACATTCTCTTTTGAGAACTGATCTTCACTCTTTGCAGCTTCTGCACCGCCGCCGATTGTTGTTTCTGAAATAACGCACTGTACGGGTGTACCGTCAGGATATCTGAGATTTTCTGAAATAAGCTTTGCAGCTGCTTTTGCCATGTCCATTGTCTGAACTTCAAGGCTTTCTCTTACGCCGCCCCAACGGCCGTCAATTGTTGGTCTGATACCTATTTTCGGATATAACATAGTATTTTCTCCTTTATGTTTATTTTTTTATGATTTTACAGAATCTTTCAAAAGCTTCGTCCCAATCGGGAGTATGTTCGCCCTTGAAAGTTTTTACCTTTTCAGTTTCGGCAATAATTTTTCTGCCTTCGCTTACACTTCCGATTTCACCGAGAGCAATAAGCTGAAGTACAATGTTGCCGAGTGCAGTTGCTTCAACAGGTCCTGCCACAACGTCTATACCAAGACTTTCTGAAGCGAGTTCACACAAAAATCCGTCTTTTGTACCGCCACCCATAAGGTGAAGCACATCAAATGTTTTACCGGTGCATTTACTTATCTGCTCAATAGCAAGTCTGTACTTGAGAGCAAGACTTTCATAAATACATCTTACAACCTGACCTACTGTTTCAGGCACAGGCTGATTTGTTTTACGGCAGTAATCCCTGATTTTATCGGGAAGATTACCGTGAGCTGAAAGCTCAGGTGCATCAGGATCAATAAAGCTTCGGAAGCTTTCGCTTTCTCTTGCAAGCATTTCAAGCTCGTTATAGCTGTATTTTCTGTCAGTCTTTGCAAGATCACGGCGTGTTTCCTGAATGAGCCACAGACCGCTGATATTTTTAAGGAAGTTAATCTTTCCGTTGGCTCCCATTTCATTTGAAAGCTCCAGAGCATTACTTTCCGCAGTCATTACGGGGGAATCAAGCTCACAGCCGATAAGTGACCAGGTTCCGCAGGAAAGGAAAGCGGCGTTTTCGCTTTCTGCAGGCATTGCGGCAACGGCACACTGAGTGTCGTGACCTGCAACGCTGATTACAGGAATTCCTTTATAATCACCCATAACGGTTGCGCTGTCAACAAGCTTCGGGAAAAGCTCTTCATTTATTTCGAAGCAATTGAGCACCTTTTTGCTCCATTTTTTATTCTTAAGGTCAAGCATCTGTGAGGTTGATGCAATTGAAACCTCGCACACCTTTTCATCTGTAAGAAGATAAGAGAAAAGGTCAGGCATAAAGAGAAGCTTATCTGCGTTTTCAAGATTATCATCACTGAGAAGCTGGAAAAGAGTGTTGATATTCATAATCTGATTGCCTGTTTCGGCATAGATTTCGTCAGCGCTCATTTTGCTGAAGGCTTTCTCCGTAGCATCCTTTGTTCTCTCATCACGGTAGTGATAAGGCTCGTGAATGATTTTGCCATCTTTATCGAGAAGTGCATAGTCGACGCCCCATGTGTCAAAGGCTATTGAGTCAATCTCCCCTGCCTTGCCGATAGCTTCTTTTATTTCTGAGAAAATCATATCAACATCGTGACAGACATGACCGTCAACAATTTTCGGTGTGTTTTCAAAACGGTGAATTTCTTCATACTTTATTTCTTTACCGTCAAAAGTGGCTTTTATAGCTCTGCCCGTTGAAGCACCGAAGTCAAAAGCTAAAACCGTTTTCATTTAACCACACCCTTTTTAAGAAGAATGTTGGCATAAATTGCCTTTTCACCGGTTGCGATAATAAGATAAGCATCCTTTGCTCTTTCATAGAAAGCAAAGCGCTCTGTATAATCAATATCGTGGTGAGCAGGTTCATATTTGTTAAGAATTTCCTCATATGTGCTCCAGATTTCAGGAGTACCGCAGGTGTCGCCCTTTACAACCTCCATAAGTGCAACAGGCTTTTCTGTGTATGTATCAAGAGGAATAAGATTTAAAACCGCATCGAGAATTTCGGGAACGCCATGACCGTCTGCACGGATAACAATTGCGTTCTTGCCCACACTATGGCAAGGGAAATTTCCGTCAGCAATAACAAGCTCGTCACCGTGTCCCATTTCTGCAAGAGCCTTGAGAAGGTCGGGTGAAATTACGGGTGAAATACCTTTAAGCATCGTTACACCTCTCAGTCTTTCTTGTGAAGAATTTCATCATCGGGATTGAAAACCTTGTAGCCGGGATGACGGCCTGTAACTCTGTAGTAGCCGCGAAGGTCAATAAGCTTCTGAATGTTGTCACGGCTGATATCGTGGCTGCCGCCGAGAATAACTGCATTGATTGTAATTTTTGCCCAGAGCTCAAGGCTTTCCATTCTGTAGAAGGCTGTGATAACATCACTGCCCACAGCAAGAGCACCGTGATTTTCAAGAAGCATTACATCATGCTCTTCAAGGTAAGGCTCAATTGAATCGGGAACCTCTGATGTTGAGGGTGTGCCATAGGGAGTGAGAGGTACTGAGCCGATAACTGCAACGTCTTCAATCATATTGTACATATCCATAGCCTTGTGAGCAACGGCAAAGCCTGTAGCTCCGGGAGGATGAGCATGAATTACGCTGAAAACGTCCTCTCTTTTATCATAGCAGCGAAGGTGCATCTTGATTTCACTTGAAGGTCTGTAGCCTTCCTCTGCTTCAAGAATATTGCCTTCTCTGTCAAGAATAACAAGCTTTTCAGGTGTGATGAATGACTTGCTGATACCTGTGGGAGTTGCAATAATTCTTCCGTCAGGAAGTCTTGCGCTGACATTGCCATCATTAGCTGCCACCCAGCCGAGCTGCCACATTTTGTGGCACACATCACAGATTTGTTCTTTGATTAACTGTAAGTTATCCATATTGAATCTCCTTTGTTATAAAATTCCATTATTAAGTATATCAAAAGCAGAAAACTTTTTCAATAAGAACAGCACAAAAAAGTTCCCGAAATTAAGCTTTTAAGCCAAATTTCAGGAACTTTTTATGTTCAGATAAGAGCAACCGGTGCACCACCGTTTTTTCTTGACTTTTCAGCAGCAAGTGCTATGTCATGGCTGATTACCGTTGCATCGATTGTAGTAATATCAGAAAGGTCAGTTTTCTCACCGCAGATAATCTTTATAAAGTTGGAAATGATGAGAATATCACCCTCAACGTGACCTGTCATTCCGGGACTGCCTGTATGGACAGTTCTCGGTCTTTCACCGAAAATATTCATCTTAAGCTTTGTGTTATAGCCTATGAGCTCACCCTTTGTGCCTACTATGTGACTTTCACGGAACATCTTGTCTGAAAATCCGTTAAGATTCAGCACAGCAACCGCTCCATTTTCAAAATTCATTGTAACCATCTGATTGTCACAGACGTTGTTGTCACAACGGAAAACACATCTGCCGTAGTCACCGTGCTTAATTGCATCAACAACATCCTCTTTGCTGTTTTTTGCCTTACCTGTAAGAGTACGTTTCATATACTTGATGAACTTGGCTTTATAGAACGGATCGGTTATGTAAAGTGCTTCTGCATCATATGGACAGTTTTTCTTCACCTTGCAGCCGCCCATGCAGAAATCGGTTGAGCCTTCGGGAGCGTTTTCCTTTTTGAAAAATTTAAGTGACCCCACCGAGCTCACTGTTGCACAAGGACTGTCAACAAACCAGGCAATAAGATCCAGATCGTGACAGCACTTTGCTAAAAGTGAGGGTGTTGAGGCAAATTCATCATGCCAGTTACCTCTTACATAGCTGTGAGCAAAGTGGAAGTAACCCACATTTTCTGTATGATTGATTGAAACAATGTCACCAATCTGTCCGCTTGAAATAATTTTTTTGATTTTACTGTAGTAATTTGAATAGCGTAGCACGTGGCAGATAATGAGAAGTGCATCTTTTTCTTTTGCAAGGTCACGAAGCTCTTTATATTCGTTTTCGTTGCCGCTTACGGGCTTTTCAAGAAGAATATATTTATAGCCTGTATTAAGGGCATCCTTTGTGATTTCATAGTGACTCGCATCCTGAGTTGCTATTATAAGAGCCTCTGAAATCACGCCCTCTGAGAAGAAATCCTTGGTTGAAAGAAACTGCTTTTCCTTCGGAATTTTATATGCGGGTGCAAAATCGTCAAGCGCCTGCTGACGGATATCGCAAAGGGCAACTATCTTTGCCTTTTTTGAGTGAAAGGCTTTAATAAAGCCCATATATTCAGTGCCTCTGTTACCGAGACCTATAACTGAAATTGTTTTCATTTTTTCTTCTCCTTTACAAATCAAAGGTTATCTTAAGCCATTTTTTCACATTGACAAGCCAGTCTTTGTCATACTCGGTAATTTCGCTGACTTTGAAATTGGTGTGCTTGTCGCAGGTGGAAAGGCCATGACCTCCGAAGGGATAAATATGAAGCTCATATGGCACACCGTTTTCTGTAAGAGCCTTCGCATAAAGAAGGCTGTTCATTACGGGTACACAGGTATCCTCTGTAGTATGCCACAGAAAAGCCGGAGGTGTATTTTCAGTGACAAGACGGTCACATGAAAAATATTTTTCTTCATCAGAATCAGGCTTATGACCCAGAAGATTAACAAAGCTGCCCTCGTGTCTGTATTTTTCATCTGCAGTAATTACAGGATAGCAGAGAATTGAACCGTTAACTTTTTTGCTGTCAGGAAACACCTCTCTGACCTCTTTGCAGTCATACATTGTGGAATAATGCGCTGCAAGATGTCCGCCTGCAGAAAAGCCCATAATTGCAATTTTCTTTGTGTCACAGTTCCACAAATCAGAAAAGCGATAAATCAGCTCAAGCGCTGCTGCAACCTCCCTCAGCTGTGAGGGAAATCTGTGCGGTTCTGTGGAATACTTCAGCACAAAAACGTTGAAGCCTTCAGTCAGAAAATGAAGAGCTATCGGCTCACCTTCTCTTTCAGAGCAAAAGCCGTATCCGCCGCCGGGACAGATAAGAAGGCAAGGTCTTTTATCCTTTGTGCGTTTCATTTCAGCCATATTATAAGGAAGGAACAACTGAAGTGTAGGATCTTTTCCTCCCTCACCAAGAAAATTATAGTAATATTTCAACCTGATTTTTTCACATCTCATAGCTTTCACCTGACAAAAAAGTAATTTTAATTCAAAAAGAAGATAAAGCAGCAGCACTCGGTCAGAATGCTACTGCAAAAGGGGTTTATTTTTTCTCTTCACGTGTATTTTCCTGATTCTTATAAACTACAAATTTGCAGAAAAGATATTCAAGAATCATATTGGAAAGCATAGTTACGGCAAGAACGATGTATTCGTTTACACCACCGTTTGTAGCTGTGTTTCCGAGCCATGTTGACACGGGTGTAAAAACAAGATAAAAACCGAAAACCTTTGCCATGGCAACGGGAATATTTGCAGCTGATTTAAAGGTAAAACGGCGGTTGAAGGTAAAGTTCCACAAAACAGAAAGAATAAGCGCAATAAGATAGCAGACACCGTATTCTGCAGAGAGAATCGCCATAATCTTTTCATTCTGAATATTGATATTAGGCAGAACAAGCTCGTTGAGAAGAGCAAAGGAGCCCACCTGGATGATACCTGCTGATGCTGAGAAAAGCGCAAATTTTATTGCCTGTAAAACATTGTTGTTCTTCATATTGTTTTCTCCTTCAATTATAATCTTTTATCCTTGTCAAAAGAAGCCTGAACCGCATTTATAACTGCAGTTTCAAAGCCGTTTTCCTGAAGTGAGGTTACGCCCTCAATTGTTGTGCCGCCGGGCGAGCAGACTCTGTCTACAAGAGCCCACGGATGCTCATCAGATTCCATGATCATTTTCGCACTGCCCATTACTGCCGCAGCAGCAATTTTGAGAGCCATATCTCTGGGCATTCCGTTTTTAACCGCACCTCTTGCAAGTGAGTCTATATACATATAGGAAAATGCGGGTGAGCAGCCTGCAATAGCACTGAAAACAGAAAACAAATCTTCCTTGATTTCCACTGCAGTACCGAAGGCTGAAAGAAGCTTTTCTACAAAGTATTTTTCTTCTTCACTTACATTTTCATTTGCACAAAATGCACTGACTGCAGAAAGCACAACTGCATTGATGTTGGGCATAACTCTTACGAATTTCGCATCATAAGTAACTGCCGAAGAGAGAAATTCAAGTGTTTTGCCTGCCGCAATTGAAATGAAAAGCGGATTCTTTTCTTTTGCAATTCCGTCAATTTCAGAAAGCACAGCTGCAATTACATTGGGCTTTACAGAAAGCACAATTTTATCACAAATTTCTGAGAGTGCCGAAGCCGAGCCAAAGCTTTTCACTCCGTATTCAGTTGAAAGCGTCTCAGCCTTTTCACTCTGCAAATCGTAAACACCGATTTCTTCACCCTTGAGAAGGCCTGAAGCTATAACGCCTCTGATTATAGCTGACGCCATATTTCCCGTACCGATAAAGCCAAGCATTATTCAGCTTCCTCCTCAGGAAGTTCAGATGTACAATGAGGACATCTTGTAGCTTCAATGCTGATTTCTGACTTACAGAAAGGACAAGCCTTTGTTGTGGGAGCTGCAGGAGCTTCTTCTTCCTTTTTCTTGCCGAGGTCAGAAACCTTATTGATACCCTTTACAAGAAGGAAGATAACGAATGCCATAATAAGGAAGTTGATTACAGCTGTTACGAATGAACCGTAATTGAAGGTTGCAAAGCCTGCGGCAGCTGCATCTGCTGCAGTTGCAAAGGTTTCCTCTGTTTCTGCAAGAACAATGAATTTATCTGCAAAGTTGATTCCCTTTGTTATAAGAGAAATAACAGGTGAAACGAGGTCGTTTACAATTGAATTTACGATAGCCTGAAAAGCACCGCCGATGATAACGCCGACAGCAAGGTCAATAGCGTTACCTCTTGTTATAAATTTTTTGAATTCGGCAAAAAAGCCTTTTCCTTTTTCTTTCATTTTAAAATCTCCTTTATGTTTATTTTTTTCATTGTAACACACTTTTTCTCAAAAGAAAAGAGTTTTTGAAATTTACACTCCGCTTAAATCGAATGAAGGAATATATTCTTCCGTTGCAGATGAATAGTCCTGGGTGTAGATATTATCAAAGCCAAGCTCAAGAGCATAGGAGACCACCTTTTCATATTCCCTTGCGGTGATTCTTCTCTGAAGCTCAGGTACAGCGTCGAGCTTTCCCATAGGCGTATACTGTGCCATAAGGCTTATATGGGTGTCTGTGCCGAGGTTTTCTTTTATTGAATCCAGAATTTTCAGGGACTGATTTGTGTTTTTAGGCAGAATGAGATGACGCACTATCATTCCCTTCTGCATAATCCCCTCTTCATTAAAGATGTTTTCAGGGCATTGCCGTTTCATCTCTTTGAGAGCCTCAATAACTGCCTCACCGTAGTTTGCCGCTGAGGAATACTTCTCTCCTCTGTCAGGACTTATGTATTTATAATCAGGCAGATAAATATCAATAAGTCCGTCAAGCATTTTAAGGCTCTGCACCTTTTCATAGCCGCCGCAGTTATATACTACGGGTATGGGAGGTTTCTTTTCTGAAAGGACTTCTTTAATCTGCAAGGTATAATGGGTAGGATTCACGAGATTTATGTTATGTGCGCCTTTTTCATAAAGCTCAAAGAAAATTTCCCTGAGTCTTTCAAGGCTCACTTTTTTGCCGAATTTTTCGTGGCTTATACCGAAATTCTGACAGAACACGCATTTAAGGCTGCAGCCTGAAAAGAAAACTGCACCCGAACCGTTTTTCCCGCTTATGGGCGGCTCTTCCCAGTAGTGCTTTTCAGCTCTTGCAAGATAAACATCCCACGGCATACCGCAGACGCCTTTTTCTGTTTCTCTGTCCGCATTACATTCTCTGGGACAAATATTACATTTCATAATAACATCTCTTATCTTTGTTGACTTTTTCCTTATTTTGGTTATACTTTAACTATACTGAATCAGGAGTTGATAATATGCTTCTTTGTATCGATATGGGTAACACCAACATTACTCTCGGTTGTTACAAAAATGATGAACTGCTTTTCGTTTCCCGAATGTATACCGCAAAACAAAAAAGCAGTGATGAATATGCAATTGAGCTTTTAGATATTTTTAATCTTTATAACGTTAACCCAACAGATTTTTCAGGCTGCATTTTCGCCTCGGTTGTACCTCAGCTTACAGACCCTATTGTAAGAGCTGTAAAACGCACAACAGGTATTGAACCTCTTCTTGTAGGTGAAAAATACAACGGTGACCTTAAAGTAAAAATTCTTCCCGTTTCATATCTCGGTGCTGACCTTATCGCAGGTGCTGTTGCGGCAATTGCAAAGTATCCTCTCCCATGCCTTGTTGCAGATTTAGGTACAGCCACAAAAATTCTTGTTATTGATGAAGACGGTGAATTCAAGGGCTGCACAATTGCTCCCGGTGTGAAAATTTCTCTTGATGCTCTCGCTTCAGGCACTGCACTTCTGCCCTCAATCAGCTTTACGAAGCCTGAAACCTGCGTTGGCAGAAACACCGTTGAGTGTATGCAGTCAGGCTCAGTTTACGGAACTGCCGCAATGCTTGACGGCATGATAGAGAGAATAAGCGAGGAGCTTTTATTTGAAAATCCAACCGTTGTTGCAACAGGCGGATACAGTCAGGGCATTATCCCCTGCTGCAAAAGAGAGATAACCTTTGATGAAAACCTTCTTCTTGACGGTCTTAAGGTTATCTATGAAAAGGCAAAGGCTTAATGTCTTTTCGGTATTCTGATTACCTTTGATATTTTCTCAAGGAAGAGCGCCATAAACACAATCTGAACAACAGCAGTAACTATACTCTGCGGAAGTCTTGAAAGAAGCACCGCAGGGTATCCTTTTTCTGCGCTGTAATAAAAATACCAGAGCCAGTAGCTGTTCAAGAGAAGAGTGCATAAAATCTGTGAAGAAAGCACCGCTCCCAATATTCTTCCGAGGCTCGCTTTTTTTGAAAGAAACAAACCGAAGCAAAGACCCGACAGTGCCGCAGTTATTGTAAAGCAAGGGTTGAATGCACCCGTTGTTGGAAAAGCAATTGCTCCCACCAAGTCGCCGAGTCCGTAAACAATTACACTTGAAAGCACACCGAAGCGTCTTGCGGCAATTACTACGGGAATAAAAGAAATTGAAAATCTTGTTATTCCGAGATTTATGGTGCCGAATCTCGCAAGAACTACCTGCATAGCTATTAAAAGTGCAAGGCAGACGAGGGTGAATAAGGTTTCTTCCTGTTTTTTATTTTTCATAAAAAAACTTCCTTTCTTTTCAGCCTCGCTGATTAAAAAAGGAAGTAATTTTTTTATTCCTGATTTTCACAGCGGGATGCGACTCATGTACCGCAAGAGAAAATCTCTTTTCGTCCTCTGAACAACTCCCCGTTTCAAAGGCACTAAGGCGCACATAAGCCTACTCTGTATTTGCTAAAACTATACCACTGTGAAAACCACTTGTCAAGCATTTATTCTGCCTTTGAAAGAAGCTGATACTTTTCTTCAATTCTCTGCCAGAGCTGGGGATTTTCGTTTCTGTATTTTTCAAATTCATCAAAAGCAATTTTGTAAGCCGCTTTCATCTTTGCATCTTTTTCAGTTTCATAGCTTTCAATAACAAAATAAATTTCTTCAACTGTTTTTACAAAGCTCTTTTCTTCAATTTCCTTTTCATCAAAATCTGAGAAGAGAGCTCTTATTCTGAAGGCTCTTACCATATTGGAGCGCTTTTCTTCCGTCAGGTCATAGAAGAGGAAGGGAACAAGAGAAAGAAGCGTACCCACAAGACTGCAGATAAGAATCACTCTGATAAGAGGATTTCTGAAATCGGCATTGTAAAGGTCGGTGTAATTGTTGGTAAGACCGTAATTTCTTAAAATCATGGGAATAGCATAACCTGTTGCAAGGGTAATTACACTGCCGAGAAGCACACCGCACTGGTCAATAAAGCCTTCAAGACGGTCACCTGTCTTATACTGCTGATAATCCATCATATCCGCTTTCATTGCAGGAAGATAAATAATCGAAAGTGCGCCAAACATATCCTTTATAAACATAAGGGCAAAGAAAAGCACATAGCTTTCATAGCAGGTAAGCATAAGGGCAAAACAAATGCACTGAACCGACATTGAAAGCAGACAGATTTTCTTTTTGCCGAGCTTATTTGTAAGCGGTGCACCGAGAACAAGACCGGGTGTTGACGCCTCACCCTTGATTACGGTCATAATTGAATAAACCGCCGCATTGTTCATGCCGTAATAGAACACCCACTGGAAGAGATAGCTGTAGCCCTGATTAAGGAAGCCTACCCAGGATGAAAGATTGATTATCCAGAAATATTTGTTCTTTGAAGCTTTTTTCAGTCCCTCAAAGAAGCTCATCTTCTGCACATACTGATGGGGAACAATGATCCTTTCCTTTGTGCCGAAAACAGCAAACATACTCACGCATACACCCAGTGTACAGAAAATCGGAAAAGCGATTCTGTAGGTTCCGATATCTTCAAGAGGTCCGATAAGAGGCACCACAGGGTTAATTACAGTAGGAGCAAAAGAATAGACAATTGAACTGATACCTATTATCCATGAACGCTCTGATGAATTGGGTGAAATAACCTGAACAAGACTTGCGTAAGCTGTGCTGTAAAACGGTGAAAAGAACTGCAGAAGAGTGTACATAACAAACACCGTTACAAATTTGCGATCATAAGACATGGATTCATAAGGCAGATATACAAACAATGTTCCGAGAATTGCCGTCGGCACACCCATTGTAAGTATGTACGGGCGGAATTTACCCATTTTGCTTCTTGTATTATCAAAAAGCATAGCTCTTGTGGGAGCGATAAACAGCATAATAAGAGTTACAATTACATTGATTGTCTGAAGATCCATCGCTTTTAATCCGATTGATGCGCCGACAATCATACTGTTTGCCGCAAGTGTAATCTGTCCCACCATTGAAGTGATGAAATATACACCTGCACCGCCTACGGAATATGCAGCAACCTCTTTATAAGGCACATATTTCCCGTCTGCAGGAGTTTTCCATTGAGACTTCACACCGTAAAGAGTGTTTTTTGCCTTGCTTATGGCACCGCTGATTTTACTCATATTTATTTCTCCTTTTTTATAAGTTCAAAAAGTTTTTGTGTAAATCCGTATTTTTCTGTAAGCTCTTTTATGTTTTCAAGCTGAGGATCTTTTTTCTTTTTCAGTTTGCATCTGAGCATCAGGTTTTTCGGTGAATGTGCAAAATCTACAAATTCGATTATATCCACTTCATATCCGCATTCTTTCAGGATTTCTGCTCTTATACTGTCGGTTAAAAGGGCTGAGAATCGCTCTTTTATAAGGCCGTGAGAAAGAAGCAGATCAAAGTCTCCACCCTTTTTAATTGAAGCGCAGATTTCGTGCTGACAGCAAGGCACGGAAAAAATGTGCGTGACCTTGTTTTCTATGGCGTGGAAAAGTGCAAAGTCTGTTGCAATGTCACAGGCGTGAAGAGTGATTACCATATCAACATCACCCTTATAAAGCTCACCCTTTGTAACATCGTTCACATAAAACTTAAGATTGCTGTAGCCGTAACGCTCTGCAATTTCGTTGCAGTTTTTGACAACATCTTCCTTAAGGTCATAGCCTATTACGTTAGCTTTAACCTTTTTGATTTCGGTGAAGTAGTAATAAACAATGAATGTGAGATAGGATTTTCCGCAACCGAAATCAAGAATAGTTATTTCATCCTTGCCGAGCTTTCCGAAAGCATCGTCAATTATTTCAATGAAGCGGTTAATCTGCTTGAATTTGTCATACTTGCTTTTGACGATTGTGAGTTCCTTTGAAAAAACGCCCAAATCCACAAGGGCGGGAATGTTTTCTCCCTGCTTTAAAATGTAGGATTTTTCCTTGTTGTGACTCTGTGCACTTACTTTAAGAGCATTCCCTGTTTCTTTTCGCTTCACCTTATCGGGAAATACGGTATAATGAACGGTTGTTCCCTCAGCAGTAAGACAAATCTGACGGAAGGTTTCCTTGCCTTCATCTGAAAGCCACAAAAGAAATTCTGCTTCACTCATATTCTCGTGAAACACCTGGTTTTTCTTTGTTTTTTCAAGCTGCCACATAAGACCTTTTTTACTTTTAAAAGGTCTTGCGGTAATTTTTGAATATTCATATTCTTTATTTTTAAGCTCACTGAGAGCAAGCTTTTTCACTTTCTCTCCCAATGATTTTATATCCTCGCAAATTATGAAGTTCATTTTTTCACGCTCCGTTCCTTTCAATAATAGCACAAAAGCTTAAAAATGTACATATATTTCTTTCACTTATGTTGACGGAAGATTTTTTTTGAGTTATAATTTTTTTGTACATTTTCAGAAAGGTGTCCTTCGGGACAAAAAGGAAAAGATATGAACAAGAAATTTTCACTGGACACATCAAAAAAAGTATTTCCCATCATCCTTATGGTGCTTGGTCTCGGCATTATGATTGCTCAGTTTGCAACAAGACTTAATCTTGTTGCAGTTGTGGGTGTCGGATACTGCTGCATTATGTCGGCAATCATCTTTCTTTCACTCATTATCAAGAAAAAGGTCTATGCACCCATGATTTTCGGCTACGGCTTCGTTTCTCTCGGTGAGGTGCTTTTCCACATCATCTGGGGCGTTGACGCAGGCTTCGGTGCAATCACCTCAGGTCACACAGGCTGGCTCAGTGCAGAAAACCCCCTTTTTGCAGGTGAAGGCAGCTTCATTCTGAGAGTTCTCGGCAACCTCATTCTCATTCTTCCTGTCGCTCTCACTCTCTGGGGACTTTTCTTCGTGGCTAAGAAAAAGAGCGGTAAGGCTAAGGGAATTCTCTCCTTTATTCTCAGCTTCCTTCTTATGGGTTCAAGTGTTCTTTATGTTCTTACAATGAATATGAGAACAAAGCCCGTAACAGACAGACTCTGGGAAGGTCACGACGATTATCTTGACGGCGTTGACAAAAATACTGACTCAAAGCCCAACGTTCTTTTTATTCTTATGGACGACCTTGGCTACGGTGACGTTTCTCTCAACGGTTCAATTTACAAAACTCCCAACATTGACTCAATCGGTGAAAACGGTCTTAACTTTGAAAACTTCTATTCAAGCTACTCAGTGTGCTCACCTGCCCGTTTCGGTGCTCTTACAGGCCGTTATCCCTACAGAGGCTATGCTGACAACGTAATTTATCCCACAGTTCAGACCTTTGCGCCTTTTGCACAGACAAGAATTTTCAATTCAATTGAAATGGGCAACAACTGCGACGGTATGCTTGGCGACGAAATCACAATTGCAGAAACCTTCCAGCAGGCAGGCTACAACACAGGTGCTTTCGGCAAGTGGCATCTCGGTGACTACGGTGAATATCTTCCCACAAATCAGGGCTTTGATTACTTCTACGGAAGCCACCATGTAAACGATATGGCTCCCTTCTATCACGTAAGAGAAGAAAATGGCGAATATGAAATCGTTCACGGCGTGGAAGAGATGAAAAATGAGCTCGGCAAGAAAGACCAGAGCAAGCTTACAGAATGGATTCACGAGGAAATCAACAGCTGGATTACAGACGTTGTAAAAGAAAGTGAAGAACCCTTCTTTGCTTATTATGCTTCACCCTGGCCTCACGGTCCTGTTTTCGCAGGTGACGATTTTGACGGCACAAGCGGTATGGGAACATACGTTGACTGCGTAACAGAATTTGATACATATCTCGGCAAGCTTTTCAACACTCTTGAAGAACTTGATGTACTCGATGACACAATCATTATCTTCTCAAGTGACAACGGTCCTGCTCTTGAAGGTAGTGTCAGCGACCTTCGTGGCGGTAAGTATCTCGCATATGAAGGCGGACAGAAGGTTCCCTTTATGATTCGCTGGGATAACAACGGAGGTCTTTTTGAAAGCGGTGAAACAAGAGTTCAGAGTTCAACACTCGTTGACCTTTATCCCACTCTTGTTGAAATGTGCGGAATCACAGGCAACGGCGGTGAAGCAAATTACCTTCCCACCGACAGAATTATTGACGGTGTTTCAATGGTTCCCGTTATTTCAGAGGATGCCGTTATCCATACAAAGGATCACCCCATTCTTCATATGAAGCGTGAGGACATCAAGGGTATTCAGTACACCGTAACAACCGAAAGTGTGCTTTCAAGAGAAGAATACAAGGATTACACCTACCCCGTTCTCCTTGAAAACGACACAATCACATTCAAATATTTCGACAAGCTTCAGAACGACAACTCAGCATTCTGGGACAAGAACCGCAAAAACTGGCTTCACATTCTCACCGATGACCGTGGTGAAAACTATAACCGTACACCCGTTTATCCCACAATTTCAGACGAGATGCACGAAAAGCTTGATGAAATTCAGAAGAATTTCAAAGACAACAGAAGAGGTATTATTGAATAATGCCTGCTTTATCGATTATGATTAAACCTGCCTCCAGCCTTTGTAACCTGAGATGTAAGTACTGTTTTTACTGTGACGTTGCTTCTCACAGAGATGTGTTTTCTCTCGGTGTTATGAAGGAGGAAACGGCAGAAAGCCTTATAAAATCGGCTCTGAAATTTGCAGACGGCTGTTCGGTAGCCTTTGCTTTTCAGGGCGGTGAGCCTCTTATTGCAGGACTCGACTATTTTAAATTTTTCACTGAAACCGTTGAAAGACTCAACGAAAAAAACTCTGAAATTTTCTACTCCATTCAGACCAACGGCACACTTGTTACTGACGAATGGGCAAGGTTTTTCAGAGAGAAAAAGTTTCTTGTGGGCCTAAGCCTTGACGGTGATTACGAGGGCAACAAGTTCCGTGTTGACGACAAGGGACAGAATTCCTATTACAAAATCACCTCAGCTGCAAACAAGTTCGTAAAGCACGGTGTTGAGTTCAACATCCTCACAGTACTTACAGGCTACTGTGCTGAAAACGCAGAGAGAATTTACAAGCATTTCCGCTCTCAGGGCTTCGGATATCTGCAGTTTATCCCCTGCCTTCGTCCTATGGGTGACAACACCGAAAGCGAGCTTTATATGACACCTCAGCAGTACAGCGACTTCCTTATCCGTATATTCAACCTTTATGTAAAGGATTTTTCACGAGGAAGATATATGAGTATAAGGCAGTTTGACAACTGGGTAAGAATGTATCTCGGTGAAAGAGCCGAGCAATGCGGTCTTATGGGACACTGTACACATCAGTTTGTTGCAGAAGGCAACGGAAACATTTACCCCTGCGACTTTTACTGCACCGACGAGTGGCTTTTAGGTAACATCAACGAAAGCTCACTTGAAGAAATGGCAAAATGTGAAAAGGCAAAAGCTTTCATTATGGAAAGTCTGCCTGTCCCCGCAAAATGTAAGGAGTGCAGATTTATGCCTCTTTGCCGTGCAGGCGGCTGCAAACGAAACAGAGAGAGCGCTGACTACTGCGAAAGCTACAAGAGATTTTTCTCGGCTTGTCTGCCTCTTTTCAGAATGTTCAGGAGATAAAAAAATCACACCCGATTCAACTCTGAATCGGGTGTTTTTCTATGTAATTTTACTTGAGTATCAGTGTTGCATTGTAATCATCAATACCGTAGTTACCTGCAGTATTTTTCAGCACATCAAAAAGGTCAGCCTTTGTGCCGTCGGGATTTTTAAGGTCAATTTTTTTAAGAATCGGTCTGATTCGTTTAAGGAAAGAGAGGAATAAATCCCCCTCATCAGTACCTTCAACAAAGGGCTGATTACCCTCAAACATATGACGGACAACATCTGTTGCATAACGGAGAAGTGTAACCTTTTTAAGACTCTTCGGACACTTTATAAAGAGAAGCTTTGCAAGGGTACTGAGCTTTACACCGCAGACAAACTTACCTGCCATTTTAAGGGCAAAGCGGATTTTCGGATCATCCTTGATATGGAATTTGTTCATAGCTCTGAGGGTATCGTCACGCATATCGGTAAACACGTTGACAATCATATTGTCGAACAAATCTGAAAGGTACTGCTTGCAGTCCTTGCCCTTTGTGTCAAAAACAAAATCGGGAGTGGGTATGCTCTTTATATCCACCGTCTTTTCGTCCTTGATTGTAACAAGTCTGATATAAGCAGGGTCGGCAATAATTGCGCCGGTGCAGACATCATAGAGCTTGTTACCCTTTTCAGTTTCAATAAAGTTTATGCTCTGATTGTGCATATGACCGGTGAAAACAAGGTGAATACCGTTGTCTGCAAGAAAGCTTGCAGTTTTATATGAATCACGCACACTCATAGGCTCAATAAGGCTCATTAAAGGCTGTCCGCCGAGAATGGGATAGTGATTCATTGCAAAAAGCATCTGACCGTCTTCAAGGGCTTTTTCGGCTTGCTTTTTTATCCACTCAAACTGTTCTTCCTTGAAGTGGTGATTACCCTTCTTTTTGAAGTCACAGTTAAGTGCAAGAAGTCTTACCCCCTCGCCTATCTGCGCAACGTAGGAAAGGTGCTCTCTGTCCTCTGCAATTGCTGAGCCGAAACCGAAGTCCTTATATAAATCGGGAAGAGTATCTCTTTTTGTACCCTCGGGACTGTATATTCCGTTTTTACCAAAAGCAAATGTGTCACCGTCATCCTTGAAATCGTGGTCGGCAGTTACGACGTAAACATTTTTACCGCTTTCTTTAAGCTCATATAAAAGCTTAATAAACTGTCGATGGCTTTCAATTTCTCCGTTGAAGGAAAGGTCACCTGCAATAAGTACATTGTCTGCTTCTTTTGCCTCTTTGAGATAATCAATTACACTGCGATTGATACTTGCGGTTTCTGCAAAGCACTTCTGCTCATAGTGCATAAAATCATCATACTCAGGACCGCTGCAACCAAGTTCAGGTGCGAAGTAATGAGTATCGGTTATAAGATAAAACTTTGTTTCTTTCATAATTTTTCTCCTAAATTTTCTCTTGCTCTATATTAACAGATAAAATAAGGCAAATCAAGTAATTTAATTAAATTTAAAAAGGAACTGCTTTTTCTTATAGCAGTTCCTTTATCTTGTCATACTATTTTAGCTTTTCCGGTAACAGATTCAATATTGATCTTCCATATTCCGGTTCGTGCAAGACTTCTCTCAACAGCAGAATCAAATTCAGCCATATTGCTTTCAGCATAGCGAAGACAGATAAGACGAAGAGCGTGGATTTTTTCTTCTTTATCTGTAACTTCAAAAGCTTTGCCAAGGATTATGGCAGATTCATATTCCGTTGTAAATTCTTCGGGAATATTTCTTGTTCTGCCCACACAGGAAATGCACACATTGTTATTGTTTCTGAGGCAGTCAATCTTGAAGCCTTCCGTGGCACAATGAAAATAAAGTTTTTCTCCGTCTCTCACAATTGAAAGCGGCACGCAGTAGGGTTTGCCCTCAAAATCAACCATTGACATTACTGCATAATCGCAGGTATCTGCAACATTCAGTGCAAACTCTCTGCTCTGTTCTCTGTCTTTTCTTCTCATAGTTTTTTCCTCCAAAGATAACTAACCGCTGAAATTAATCAGCGGTTCTGGATTTATCTGAAACGATCAAAAAAGCTCTTCTTTTCCTCACCAACAATAGGCTCGTCAGGAATATTATTTTTCGGTTTGTTAGGAAGTGAATCATTGAACTTTCTGAGCATATCCTTCTGTTCAGTTGAAAGATTCTTCGGCACATCAACCACAATTTTAACGAACTGATCGCCCTTGCCTCTGCCTGAAAGCTGCTGAATACCTCTGTTTCTGAAACGGAACACTTCACCGGGCTGTGTGCCTGCAGGAAGGTCGTATTTAACCTTGCCGTCAAGAGTGGGAATATATAGTGTGTCGCCCAAAGCAGCCTGAGCATAGGTTACTGTCACTTCGCACCACACATCAAAACCGTCACGCTCAAAGAAGGGATGCGGTCTGACATTTACATTTACACGAAGGTCACCTGCAGGACCGCCGTTTACACCGCTGTTACCGCCACCGCGAACATTGAGTGACTGTCTGTCATCGATACCTGCGGGAATATCAATTTCAACGCTCTGTTGTTTGCTCTGTGCTCCTGTGCCGTGGCACTTCTGACAGGGTGTCTTTACAATTTTACCCTTACCGCCGCAAGCACTGCACTGTCTTGAAGAGCTCATAACACCGAAAGCAGTTCTCTGCTGAACCTGTACCTGTCCCCTACCACCGCAGGTCTGACAGGTTTCGGGTGTTGTGCCTTTTGCAGCACCACTGCCCGAACATTCGGTACATCTTTCAACCTTTGTGATGTTTACCTTTTTCTTGCAGCCCTTTGCTGCCTCTTCAAAAGAAATTGTAACGTTGGTCTGAATTGTTGAGCCTTTTCTTGGTGCGTTGGGATTCTGCTGTCTGCCTCCACCGAAACCGCCACCGCCAAAGCCGAACATACTGCCAAGAATGTCGCCAAGGTCAAAATCACCAAAGCCTCCGAAGCCGCCGCCAAAGCCACCTGCTCCGAAGTTAGGATCTACACCTGCGTGGCCGTACTGATCGTATCTCGCCTTTTTGTCAGCATCTGAAAGCACTTCGTAAGCCTCGTTGGCTTCCTTAAACTTTGCCTCAGCAGTTGCATCACCGGGATTAAGGTCGGGGTGATACTGCTTTGCAACCTTACGGTAGGCTTTTTTGATTTCATCATCAGAAGCTGTTTTGCTTACACCCAGCACTTCATAATAATCTCGTTTGTTTTCTGCCATTTATATTATCCTCTCAAAACAGGGCTGTCGGAAAAAGACAGCCCTTGGATTAGTTGTTTTTAGTTTGCGTCAGTGAAGTTTGCGTCGGTGTAGCCTGCATCGGTGTAACCGTCGTTTGCACCGCCACCAAAGCCTGCATCACCGCCGAAGCCGCCTGCACCTGCAAAGTCATTGGGGTTGAAGCCCTGAGCACCTGCAGCGCCGCCCTGAGCAGCCTGAGCCTGCTGATAGAGCTTTTCGCTGAGCTTGTAGAACGCCTGAGTAAGAGCTTCCTTTTCATTCTTGATAAGGTTAATATCTTCACCCTGAAGTGCATTCTTAAGTGAATCAATCTTAGTCTGGATTTCTGCCTTGTCAGCTTCGTCAAGCTTTGCACCTTCGTCTGAGAGAATCTTTTCGCACTGGTAAACCATCTGATCTGCTTCGTTTCTTGCGTCGATATCTTCACGGCGCTTCTTGTCTTCTTCTGCAAACTGTTCAGCTTCTCTTACTGCCTTTTCAATGTCTTCCTTTGACATATTTGTTGAAGCAGTGATTGAAATTGACTGTTCCTTACCTGTACCGAGGTCCTTAGCTGAAACGTGTACGATACCGTTAGCGTCGATGTCGAATGTTACTTCAATCTGAGGAACGCCACGACGAGCCGGCATAATACCGTCAAGGCTGAATACACCGAGAGTCTTGTTATCTCTTGCAAATTCACGTTCACCCTGAAGCACGTGTACTTCTACTGAAGGCTGATTATCAACTGCAGTTGAGAAAATCTGGCTCTTCTTTGTGGGGATTGTTGTATTTCTTTCAATAACCTTTGTGTTGATACCGCCCATTGTTTCGATACCGAGTGAAAGAGGTGTAACGTCAAGAAGGAGAAGACCCTTAACGTCACCGCCAAGCACACCACCCTGAAGTGAAGCACCGATAGCTACACATTCGTCGGGGTTGATGCCCTTGAAGGGTTCCTTGCCGAGGAAGTTTTTGATTGCATCGTTTACAGCAGGAATTCTTGATGAACCACCAACCATAAGAACCTTGTCAATCTGTGAAGCGTTAAGACCTGAGTCGCTCATTGCCTGACGAACGGGACCCATTGTAGCTTCAACAAGGTCAGCTGTAAGCTCGTTGAACTTTGCTCTTGAAAGAGTTGTTTCAAGATGCTTGGGGCCTGTTGCATCTGCTGTGATATAGGGAAGTGAAATCTGTGAAGTTGTTACGCCTGAAAGCTCAATCTTAGCCTTTTCTGCAGCTTCCTTAAGTCTCTGCATAGCCATCTTATCGCCACGGAGGTCAACGCCCTGCTCTGCCTTGAAGCCTGCAACAAGCCAATCGATAATTCTCTGGTCGAAGTCGTCACCGCCAAGACGGTTGTTACCTGCAGTTGCAAGAACTTCCTGAACGCCATCACCCATTTCGATAATTGAAACGTCGAAAGTACCGCCACCAAGGTCGTATACCATTACCTTCTGATCTGTTTCCTTGTCAATACCGTAAGCGAGAGCTGCTGCTGTGGGCTCGTTGATGATTCTCTTTACTTCAAGACCTGCAATTTTACCTGCGTCCTTTGTTGCCTGACGCTGAGCGTCTGTGAAGTAAGCGGGAACTGTGATAACTGCTTCTGTTACCTTATCGCCAAGGTATGCTTCAGCATCAGCCTTGAGCTTCTGAAGAATCATTGCTGAAATTTCCTGAGGAGTATAGTTTTTGCCGTCAATTGAAACGTGATAGTTTGAACCCATCTGACGCTTGATTGAAGCGATTGTTCTGTCGGGGTTTGTAACTGCCTGACGCTTTGCAACCTGTCCTACCATTCTTTCGCCTGTCTTTGAGAAAGCAACAACAGAGGGAGTTGTTCTTGCGCCTTCTGCGTTAGCGATAACAACGGGCTCGCCGCCTTCAATAACTGCTACGCATGAGTTTGTTGTACCTAAGTCAATACCGATAATCTTTGCCATAATATAATTACCTCCGTAAATATAATTCGTTTTATTCTATTATTGTATATTTAAACTGTTTTTTATCAGTTTGCTACCTTAACCATTGCGGGTCTTAACACTCTGTCGCCCAATTTATAGCCTTTTGAGAAAACCTCTGCAATTTCGTTTTCGCCAAAAGTTTCGTCTTCAACGTGCATTACACCGTTGTGGAAATTAGGGTCAAATTTTTCACCCTTTTCACCAAAGGCTTCAGCACCTAATTTCTTAAGTATTTCGGTGAAATTCTGATAAATCATTTCCACGCCTTTTTTGTATGATTCAAAATCTGAAGAATCAACGCCCAGGGCTCTGTCGAAATTGTCAAGCACGGGAAGAAGCTCTGTTATTGTGCTTGCCTTTGCATCACCGTAAGTTGCTTCCTTCTCTTTCACTGTACGCTTTCTGTAATTGTCATATTCAGCAAGAGTTCTGATATGAGCCTCTTTTGAAGCTGCAAGCTCTTTTTCCAGCTCTTCGATTTTAGCTGATGATTCATCAATTGCCTCTTCTGCAGCTGTTTCAAGAATTTCTTCGTTTTGTGCCGCTTCGTTCTGTTTGTTTTTTGCCATTATAAATACTCCTTATTCTTCAAGTGTATCTGTAAGTATTTCACCAACAACCGAGGTGAGATATTCAATGCTTGGTATAAGCTTTCTGTAATCGAGTCTTGTGGGACCGATTATTCCTATTGCACCGCCGTCATGACCGCCGATTGAATATCGGGAAATAATCACGCTTGAATTTTCAAGCTGACGGTACATATTTTCTTTGCCTATAATTACCTGTAAGGGTGAATCCTTTTTCTGAGAAATTGCTCTTTCAAGCTTATCCTTTTCATCAAAGAATTTCATCACATCATAAATACTGTTACCGTATTCTCTGTGGTGGAGAAGATTCTGTTCACCTTCAAGTCTTATCTGTGCCTGAAGTGCCTGATTTGCAATATCTGCAAGAACGACAAACATCGGCGACATTGTAAGAGCGTGAACACCGAGAGAAGCAACCAGGGTCTGAATCATTACTGTACCTACATCCGAAACAGGTCTGCCGATAAAGTTTTCATTCACGATACTGTAGAAGGTATCAATCATATCGGAGGTGATTTCTGTTTCTGTTTTGCAGATTCCGTTCTTTATTATGCCCGATGAAGTCATCATAACAATCATCGCTATTCTTGTTCCTACCGGCATAATTTCGATATGCTTGATTACTGCGCCTTCATCTGTGGGTGTTGTTGCAACGGCAGCACAGCCTGTAAGCTTTGCAAGCATCTCCCCTGCTTTTTCAAGAAGCTTATCGGGATTTCCCACCGAAAGTGAAAGCTCGTTTTTGATATGGCGTCTTTCTTCCTCGTCAAGCTGATTCTTATTCATAAGGTTATCCACATAATAACGGTAACCTGCCTGAGTAGGAATTCTGCCTGCAGAAGTATGAGGCTGTTCAAGAAGACCCATTTCAGCAAGCTCGCTCATTTCGTTTCGGATAGTTGCTGAAGACACAGATATGGGAAGCAGCTGCATAAGCATTTTTGATCCGATTGGCTCACCTGATTCAATAAAGCTTTCAACAATTGCTGAAAGTATAAGTTCTTTTCTTTTTCCTAATTCCATATCTTCACCTCTTTCCTCGTTTTAGCACTCTTTGTGTTTGAGTGCTAACCTCTGTCATAAATATACTACCTCTGCTAAAAAATGTCAATAGGTAATCTGAAAAAAATTGGAATTCTCTTTCATTTTTTCTTTAATGAGTGCTGACGGCAGGATATGGGCGCCGATTGCCTGAAAGCTCCGAAGAGCTTTCAGGCAGTTCCGTGAAACGGAACAACCCCACGGCATAAATATGCCGTGGGGGTATCGGCGCCCGCACCTTCCGTATGCGAGCAATTTATTTTTTACGGTAAATATATTTTTCTCCGTTCCACTCACCTTCAATAAGCTTATCTTCAATAAGCGCCTGAAGGTAATGTCTGAGCATTGTATAGTACGACTGATAACGAGCTCCCTGCACATCTATTCCGAGTTCTTTCATATATAACACGAAAAGCTCATCCGCACTGTTTTCGTCACAAAGCTCAAAAAGAAGCTGTTTTCTTTCTTTAATCATACGGATATTAAGATCTGCAAGCTCGGTTATGTCAGCAACAGGTTCAGCATGTGAAGCAACAAACATATCCGCCTCAAGAGTCTTGATCATCTCCAGAGTTTCAATACTGTCATTTATGTGATTAAAAAACGGAAGCCTATGATCTTCCCATGTTTCAGCAGACATTATGCTGTCCGCAATAAAAATAACATTATCCTCCGTTTTCACGCCGACCATCTGCCACGCATGACCCGGCATAGGAATAATTTCAATTCCCTCAGGAATATTAGTCTCAGAAAAAACCTCAGGCTCTGAAGGCTCACCCTGATAGTTGGGGTTAAGCTTTTTGTTTACACTGTAGCCGTTATACATTATATCAGGTTCAATATCCGTATACTTTATAAACATTCTTTCCTTGTCGGAACAAAGTATTTTTGCGCCATACTTTTCCTGAAAGAATCTGTTGCCCGATATATGGTCAACATGACAGTGTGTACAGATAATAACATCAGGCTTAAGATTTTTTTCTTCAAGAAGCTTATTGAAGGTTCTTACCGTTCTTTTATGATCACCTGAATCAACAAGAATAACCTGACCCTTACGGTTTATAAAGATGCCTACCTTGGCATAAGAATCAAAATAATATGTATTACCCTTTATATGATTAAGTTCAAACATCTGAGTTGCCTCCGCATCTTTTGTATTGTGAAATATTTTTACAAAATCTATTGATTTTTAAACAGGTTTGTGTTACTATTCTTCCATAATATTTTTGAGGAGGGTTATTATGAAAGCCGCTATAGTCGGTTCAAGAAGTCTTGAGCCTGAGCTTCCGTTTGAGCTCATAGGAAAAGATATGAAGCAGATTATTTCAGGCGGTGCCAGAGGTATAGACACCTCAGCAAGAAACTATGCAAAAAAGCACCATATTCAGATTCTTGAAATTCTGCCCGAATATGACCTTTACGGCAGATCTGCTCCCCTCAGAAGAAATGACTGGATTCTCACTCTTTCAGATATAGTTTATATTTTCTGGGACGGCAAAAGCCACGGTGCAAACTATATGCTGAAAAATTGCCGCAAGCTGAATAAACCTATGAAGCTTTTTGAATTTGTTGACGGCAGATTTGTTCTCACCGAAGAAATTCCGTTCCCTGATGTTTCTTCCACAGACTTTCTGAAAAACTTTGTTCCCACGGTTATATATGAATGAACAGCCCGATAAAAAGCTTCGGGCTGTATTTTTTTATTCCTGAGTTTTCTTTCTGGGCTTCATCAGAAGCTTGTCCACAGGGAAATAAAGGAAAAACTGCACTGATGAGCAAATCATTGTTGCAATATTCTTTGCTGCACCTTCACCAAGGTCAAAACCTAAAAATACATTTTTCAATGTGGGGTTCAGCCAAGCTGAAAAAAGAATCAGACCTATAGTAAAAGCTATGTAAACAGGCAATGTTATGGCAACATTTGTGTCTGAATTGAAGGTCTTTTCCTTGTTTACAAAGAAAGCTACAATCTGAGCAATTATATTTGCTGTGTTACTTACAATAAAATAGCCGAGACCGCCTGCTGCAACGTCGTACACAAACACCCACCAAGAAAATGGCTGCGAGTACAGCTCATCAATCGCAGGAATGAGATTGAGTGTGTTAAGAAGTACAAACTGCACAATCATCGCCAAAAGGCTGACCACAATGAACTTCACAAACTGCCAGACAGTCACAAGAAAACTGCCTTTCTTTTCTGCCATATTGTCAATATCTTTTAACTTTGCCATCTGTATTCATCTCCTTTTTTATCTTCATGAAAGTTTTTCGTCAATGGCTTTTGCTGCAGCCTTACCTGCACCCATTGCAGAGATAACAGTTGCCGCACCGGTCACGGCATCACCGCCGGCGTAAACACCTTCTTTTGTGGTTGCGCCTGTTGTTTCATCAACAATGATTCCGCCTTTTGCATTGACTTCAAGACCTGAGGTAGTATTTTTTATGAGAGGATTTGGAGATGTACCGATTGACATTATAACTGTATCAACCTGAAGAATGAAATCACTGTCTTTTATGGGAATCGGTCTTCGTCTTCCTTTTTCGTCAGGCTCGCCAAGCTCCATTTTAATGCACTTTATTCCCGTTACAAAGCCGTTTTTCGGATCTCTCAAGTCAGCTTCATTTTCATAACCGAGAATCTCTGTCGGACTTGTAAGAAGCTGAAATTCAACACCCTCTTCAATTGCGTGTTCAACCTCTTCCTTTCTTGCAGGAAGCTCTTCCATTGAACGGCGGTATACAATATAAACCTTTTCAGCACCGAGTCTGAGAGCAGTTCTTGCCGCATCCATAGCAACATTACCGCCACCGACAACGGCAACCTTTCCGCCCTTCATAATAGGTGTTCCGGAATGCTCTCTGTAAGCCTTCATAAGGTTTGAACGGGTGAGGTATTCATTTGCAGAATAAACGCCCTTAAGTGATTCACCGGGTATTCCCATAAAATTAGGAAGACCTGCACCCGAGCCAACAAAAACAGCTTCAAAGCCGAAGCTTTCCATAAGCTCATCAATTGTAAGGGTTTTGCCGATTACCATATTTGTCTCAAAATTAACACCGCTGCTTTTAAGATTGTTGACCTCTTGCTGAACAATAGACTTCGGAAGTCTGAACTCAGGTATGCCGTAAACAAGCACACCGCCTGCCACGTGAAGCGCTTCAAAAACAGTTACATCATAGCCTCTCTGTCTGAGCTCGCCTGCGCAGGCAAGTCCGGAAGGGCCTGAGCCGACAACAGCAACCTTTCTGCCGTTTGAAGAAAGCTCTTTTGCTTTTACTGTTTCTTTCTCATTATGTCTGTCGGCAACAAATCTTTCAAGTCTTCCGATAGCAACACTTTCACCTTTTTTAGCTCTCACACAGTTCTTTTCACACTGATTTTCCTGAGGGCAGACTCTTCCGCATACTGCAGGAAGTGATGAAGACAAGCTGATAATGTTGTATGCTTCATCGAATTCTTTCACCTTGATTTTTTCAATGAAGGCAGGAATATTGATACCTACAGGACAGCCTGAAACACAGGGCTTCGCTTTACAGTTAAGGCATCGATCTGCTTCATTCACTGCCATTTCCTCTGTGTAGCCCAGCGCTACCTCACAGAAATTATGTATTCTCTCTTCTGCCGACTGTGTGGGCATAGGAGTTTTTTTAGGTTCCATATTAGCCAATTTATTTTACCTCCTTGAAGAGGTTGCAGGTATCCTCAAATTCGTGTCTTTCAAAGCTGCTGTACATTCTGCTTCTTGACATAGCCTCATTAAAATCAACCTCATAGCCGTTGAAATCAGGGCCGTCAACACATGCAAACCTTGTTATTCTTTTACCGTCACGGTTAAGTGTCAGTCTGCAGCCGCCACACATACCCGTGCCGTCAATCATAATTGGATTCATCGAAACTGTGCAGGGAATACCTGTAGGTCTTGTTTCTTCCACAACAAATTTCATCATAACAAGCGGACCGATAGCAATTACTTCATCGAAGCTTTCGCCATCAGAGAACATTTTCTTCAAGGGTGCACAAACATTACCCTTTTCACCTGCAGAACCGTCATCTGTCATTACAAAAAGTCTGTCTGACGCTGCTCTGAATTCATCCTCAAGAATAAGAAGATCCTTACTTCTGAAGCCGATTACACTTACAACCTCCGCTCCGTCAGCGTGAAGCTTCTGAGCAACGGGAAGTGCAATTGCACAGCCCACACCGCCGCCGACTATAAGCACCTTTTTAAGATTTTCTGTCTTTGTTGCTTCACCTAACGGGCCGCAGAAATCGCTGATATATTCGCCCTCATTTTTCATTGAAAGAGCCTTTGTTGTGCCGCCAACAATCTGAAAAATGATTCTTACAGTGCCCTTTTCTCTGTCATACCCTGAAATTGTAAGAGGGATTCTCTCTCCTCTTTCTTCGTCTACTCTCAGAATAATAAACTGACCGGGCTGAGCCTTTGCAGCAACAAAGGGTGCTTCAATATCCATAAGCATAACCGTAGGATTAAGCTCTTTTTTGTTTATAATTTTATACATAACGCTTTTTCATCTCCGTGCAAATATACATTTGCTTTGTTTTAACCTTTTCATTTTATCACTTTAAAACAAAAATTGCAACCTTTATAGCCTGCATAAAGAAAAAAACGCCCTGAAAGCAGGGCGAAATTTCACTATTCTACAAAACCTCATCAAGAATTACCTTATCGTAAATAAGGTCTGTATTCTCTTTACTGTACCACCAACCGTAGTTCAAATGTATATCGCTGAGCGAACCAAAGTTTTCCTCTGCATATTTAAGTGCAAGATAATCGCCAAGACTTGTAAAGCCACGGTCAACTACACCCTTTTCCATATATTCTTCAGGGGTACCGTAATATACTGCATTGTAATAAAACACATTTGCAACCGCTTCTTTTGCTCTGCAATTCAGAATTTTATCACCTTCTTTTTCGTTCTGAGAAAGCTTGTGAAGCGGCTTCAACGCCGGCAGACCAATGTCTTCAAGCATATCAACATCTACCGATTTGAGGTTACCTTTAAGATACATTTCAACGTTATAATTTGCAATAAGGCTGTCTGTACCCACAAGTGACATAAGTGTAATCATCGAGCAGGCAAAAGCAAGAATAACTTTCATATAAGGGAAATTCTTTTTGAAAAGTCTCACGATTACCATTGCGAAAGCAACAACCAATATGAGGTCGGCAACAAACACATAAAGTCGTTTGTGTGTAAGTCCGTATTCTGCAATATAGAGAAGGATTTTTGAAATCGAAGTCATTACAATCACAAGTGTAAAGCCGCATAAGAAAAGATCAAAGCCTTTTATCATTCTGCTGATTCTGCTTTCATTTCTCTTTGAAAAAAGCACCGTAACACCGATAACTGCAAGGTTTATTACTGCAACGGCTACCATTTCAAAGAAGCCTCTTCTTGCATAGGAGGCTACAGTAATTGTACTTCCGTCGGGAAGCTTACCTGTGAAGGCGCTGAAAAAGTATGCAAGCTGTGATAGAAGATAAACAACATAAACAAGACTGATTACACCGAGAAAGCCTGCAAAAACATTTGAAGGTATAATGCGAAGATTTTTATAGCTTTCGTTCTTCTCTTTTCTTTTTTCATCGGTTACTCCGTGTCTGAAGCAGAACATTACGTTATAGATATAGGGTGCCACAAACAAAGCGAGAAAAGCTTCAATGACAGGCAGATCCATATGTGAAAAAATCTTTTCAAAAAATTCACCTATTTTATCTACCGCCGTTGTAGCAAGACTGCCGAAGGCTGCGTCACCGTCAATAAGCAGAGGGACAACTACAGCAATTACAGGTATTGAAAGCAATGCACCGCCTATGATGCCTATGGTTTTGCTTGAAATTTTCTTCCGTTCACCGTCAGGAGCTTTTGCAAGAGTTTTCAGTGAACGCAAGGGAAGAAAAGCATTTTTAGTAGGTACGGCAACTTCACTTCTCCAAACTTCAAGAAGATAAAAGTAACTGCCATAAGTATCTTTTGCTTCACCCACCATCTTTACACAATAAGAGCCCGAAAGATAAATCAGCATTAAAAAGGTAAGAATAAAATGCGATTCATCACCGTGGATAATATAGGATACTGCCGTAAGAAGAGCGAGAGCACCCGGCAGAATTGCCTCTTTGCTGAAGGTCTTTCTTTTGGTGACAATATAAACTGTTGCAACAGTGAAAAAGCCGAAATATATAACCGCTGTGCTTAAGCCTCTTGAGTTTACAGACCAGAATAAATCAAGTACTGCACTTATAAGAAAGGTTGTCAGAACAAAAATAACCGGAAAAGTCAGCACATCAACAAATGACATCTGCACTCTTTTCTTTTCAGAAAGATAATTTTCTTCGTTCATTTCTTTCACTCCTTATCAGGTACAAATTCAAGAATATCACCGGGCTGACAATTGAGAGCCTCGCAGATGCTTTCAAGGGTTGAAAAGCGCACCGCCTTAGCCTTGCCCGTTTTTAGTATTGATAAATTTGCCTGAGTGATACCCACCTTTTCCGCAAGCTCACCTGAGGACATTTTTCTTTTTGCAAGCATTACATCTAAGTTTACTATAATAGGCATTGATTTTCCCTCCTCAGATTGTAAGCTCATTTTCGTTTTTCATTTCCGTTGCCTTAGCCATTATATTTTTAAGAACACGGAGAATGAGCATCATAAAAGCTGCCGCAAGAGTAACAAACCAAAGAGGCATATAGACAAAGCCGGCAACAAAGCAGACGAAGCTTACCGCCGCACAGCACCATGAAAGAACTCGGATAAGAAACACAGTTTTTTCGGTAAAGACTTCTCCATCCATTATGTTTTTCATAAGCTTTGCAATTGAAACAAGTGCTGTCCATGCAGGTACACAGCAGATATAAAAAGCAATAAGAACCGTTACCTTCAGAAAATCACCGTTATCTCTGAAGCCGAAAAACCAACCGAAAAACGGATAGGCAAATACCATAAGTCCTGCAAGAACAATGCAGAAAAGATAATCAATAAAAAGTGTCAGCTTTGCAGATTTAAGGGGTGTGTAGTTCATTTTTATTCCTCCTAAAGTATTTTTACAACTGCAATATAGCACAGTTTTTATTGTTTGTCAATAAAAATCTCACGAAAAACATAAAAAATTTACCTTTTATCGATTTTGTAACACTTCAAAAAAAATTGCTTGATTACACATTCTTTTTTCTTGCCAAAATTTATATTTTATGATAGAATGTAGGTTGATTTACTATAACCCCAGATTATGAGGTGATTATTTGAACAAGAAGAAAGAAAACATCCGTAATTTCTCAATTATTGCTCATATCGACCACGGCAAGTCAACTCTTGCTGACAGACTTCTTGAACTGACCAACTCAGTTGCAAAAAGAGATATGTCTCAGCAGATTCTCGACGATATGGACCTTGAAAGAGAAAGAGGAATCACAATCAAGGCTCACGCCGTAAAGCTTGACTATAAAGCAAAAGACGGTGAAACCTATGAGCTTAACCTTATAGACACTCCTGGTCACGTTGACTTCAACTATGAAGTTTCACGCTCTCTTGCGGCTTGTGAAGGTGCAATCCTTATCATCGACGCTTCTCAGGGCATTGAAGCTCAGACACTTGCAAACACTTACCTTGCACTTGACCACGACCTTGAGCTTGTTCCTGTTATCAACAAGATTGACCTTCCTGCAGCTGAGCCTGACAGAGTTGCCTCTGAGGTTGAAGAGGTTATCGGTCTTGACTGTATGGATGCTCCCAGAGTTTCAGCTAAAACAGGTGAAAACATTGAGCAGGTGCTCGAAAAAATCGTAGCTGACATCCCTGCTCCCACAGACGCAGACGACAACGCTCCCCTTAAGGCTCTTATCTTTGACTCAGTTTATGACAACTACAAGGGTGTTATCGTTTATGTAAGAGTTGTTGAAGGCACACTCAAAGCAGGCGAAACAATGCTTATGATGGCAACAGGCGCTCAGTTTAACGTTGTTGAAGTAGGCTATATGAGAGCTACAGGACTTGAACCTACAGACGTGCTTTCTGCAGGTGAGGTTGGTTATATCACAGCTTCAATCAAAACCGTTCGTGACGCCAAGGTTGGTGACACTGTAACAAAGCTTCAGCATCAGGCTTCAGAACCGCTTCCCGGTTACAGAAAGGTTAATCCTATGGTATTCTGCGGTGTTTATCCCGCTGACGGTGCCGACTACGAAGCTCTCAGAGATGCTCTTGAAAAGCTTCAGCTCAACGATGCTTCTCTTTCTTATGAGCCTGAAACCTCAGGCGCTCTCGGTTTCGGCTTCCGTTGCGGCTTCCTTGGTCTTCTTCACCTTGAAATTATTCAGGAAAGACTTGAAAGAGAATATAACCTTGACCTTGTTACCACTATCCCCTCTGTTGTTTATTACATTCATAAAACTGACGGTACAGTTGTAGAGGTCGACAATCCCACAAACTATCCTGAACAGGCAGTTATTGACTACTGCGAAGAGCCCATAACCAATGCTCACATCTACTCTCCCACTGAGTATGTCGGTGCAATTATGGAGCTTTGTCAGGAAAGACGTGGCGTGTTCAAGGATATGAAGTATATCACTACTGACCGTGTTGATATTCACTATGAGCTTCCGCTCAACGAAATCATTTACGACTTCTTTGACGCACTTAAGTCAAGAACAAGAGGCTACGCTTCATTTGACTATGAAATTTCTGAATACAGACGTTCAACTCTTCAGAAGGTTGACGTTCTTCTCAACGGTGATGTTATCGACGCTCTCAGCTTTATTATCCACTCAGAAAAAGCTATGGGAAGAGCAAGAAAAATTGCCGAAAAGCTCAAGGAACATATTCCGAGACAGATGTTCGAAATTCCCATTCAGGTTGCCATCGGCTCAAAGGTAATCGCAAGAGAAACTGTTAAGGCAATGCGTAAGGACGTTCTTGCAAAGTGCTACGGCGGTGACATCACACGTAAGAAAAAGCTTCTTGAAAAACAGAAGGAAGGTAAAAAACGTATGCGCCAGTTCGGTACTGTTGAGGTTCCTCAGGAAGCATTTATGGCAGTGCTCAAGCTTGACGGAGACAACTAAAAATATGACAGGAATATATATACACATACCTTTTTGTAAATGCAAATGTCCCTATTGTGATTTCTATTCCTTTAAACCAGACGAAACGCAAAAGGACAGCTATTTAAAGGCTGTCCTTCGCTGTATTAAGGAAAATAAATCTCAGATTAAAGCTCCCGTTGACACTGTTTATTTTGGCGGCGGTACACCCTCGTTTTTCGGTGGAGAACGAATAAGGGCGGTAATCGACTGCATAAAAGAAAACTACACTCTCATCTCACCCGAAATCACTGTTGAGTGTAATCCTTCAAGTGTCAGCGATGTTTTTTTTGAAATCATTTCAAAAGCAGGCGTAAACCGAATTTCTATGGGAATGCAGTCTGCCGTAGATAGTGAAAGAAAAGCTCTCGGCAGACTTTCAGGCAAGGATGAAGTCGGAAGTGCAATCAGCCTTGCAAGGAAAAACGGCATTAATAATATTTCTATTGACCTTATGCTTGGCGTACCGTATCAGACTATGGAAAGCCTTGATGAAAGCATCGATTTTCTTATTTCATCTGACATTAAGCATATCAGCGCTTATATGCTTAAAATTGAGGAAGGCACACCTTTTCACAAAATGCAGAACTCCCTCACTCTCCCTGACGAGGATACAGTCTGCGAAATGTATCTTCACACGGTAAAGCGTCTTTCAGAAAACGGCTTTGAGCAATATGAAATCTCAAATTTTGCAAAAAAAGGTTTTGAAAGCAGACATAATCTTCACTACTGGAGAACTGAAGAATATCTCGGCATAGGTCCTTCCGCTCATTCATTTTTAAACGGAAAGCGTTTTTATTTTGAACGGGATTTTAACTCCTTTTTAATTAACCCTGCCATAATAGAAGACGGTAACGGCGGAAGCGAAGAGGAATACATTATGCTTTCTCTGAGACTCAGCGAAGGCTTTTCAAAAGAAAAATTCAAAGAGCGGTTCGGAAGATATCCCGACACAGCAATTTTTCAGAAAGCAAAGGAATTAGAAAAACATAATTTACTGAAAATTGAAAACGAAACCATCAGCCTCACCCCTGAGGGATTTCTGATTTCGAATTCAATAATCGGAAAACTTCTTGAATAAAACCTGACAAAGGAGTGACAGTATGAACTCGTACGGTCTTGTGCTTGCAGGCGGAGGTGCAAAGGGCGCATATCAGATAGGTGCCTGGAAAGCGCTGAAAGAAATGGGCATCACATTCAATGCCATTGCAGGTACATCAATAGGCTCAATAAACGGTGCACTCATTGCTGCCGATGATTATGAAAGTGCACATCAGTTATGGCTTAATATTTCAATTGACAAAGGACTTCGGATAAACGAAGAGCTTCCCGACCCTGAAAATCTTTTCAGCAAAAAGAACTGGGGCACCCTTTTCAGAGAAGTAATAAAAAACGGCGGTCTTGATGCTTCACCTGCAGCAGAGTTCGTTTCACAGTATGTTGATGAAGCTAAAGTGAGAGAGAACAGTATCCCCTTTTTCGTAGTTACGGTACAGATGACTCAGGGCGTCACACCGAGAGAAATCAGCATTGATGAAATTCCTGAGGGCATGCTCACTGATTATCTCATGGCTTCCTCCAATATCCCTTTGGCTGTGGGTATCGGTCCTGAGGGCGAAAAATATCTTGACGGCGGTGTATATGACAATATACCCATTATGACACTCAAAAAAAGAGGCTATAATAAAATCATTATTCTTGACATCTCCAACCTCAAAGGTGTCGGTCACACTATGAACACCATAAATTCTCAGGTTATTCATATAAAGCCTTACAACACCGATATGCTGGGCGGATTTATGGATCTTGATGCTGAGGCGGTTGAAAAGCGTATTCAGCTCGGCTACTTTGACGCTAAAAAAGCTTTTTCTCACCTTCTCGGAAACATCTATTATTTCCTTCCCGAAACCTTCAGGAGTATGGTCAGAAGCTTTGGTGCAGATGCCATTGTAAATCTTGAAAAACTTGCCTTTTATCTTTCTGTTGATCCATACAAAATATATACAGAAACCGAATTCATCACAGCTGTAAAACAGGCTTATGAAGCAGAAAAGCAACGACTCCGTGAAGAAGCTGAAGCAGCGGAAAGAGAAAAAGCAAGGGAAAAAGAACGTGAAAAAGAGCTCACCCTTCTCAGAAATGCTATAAAGAAAAGATGGGCGACCGTCACTTCAGACAATGAAGATTCCGAGGAGCTCACTGATGAAAGCATTGCTGCCGATACGGCAGAAGAGCAGCCCGATGCCAAAGAAAGAGAATTCGACTCTATCCGTAATGTGTTCAAAAAGCGCTTCGGTCAGAAGAATCCTCTTGATGAATTTTCTGATGCAATCACTCTGCTTGACAATTTCATAATATAAAAAAGAACTCACCGCTGCTTTACGGTGAGTTCAATCTTTTTAATTATTATACGGGAGGTTTGCCAAGCCATACATCGTGGAAGATGTACTTCAGGAAATTATAAAACTCCATTGCAAACTGTGCAAACAAACCGATAAATGAGCCGTGCTTATCATTCTCCATTTTAGTTTCCTCCTTATTTATTGGTTAATAACATTCTAAACTATGAATTCCGATTAGTCAACAACTTTTTTCGGATTCATTTTGTTTTTACTGATATGATTTCACCGTATGCGCTGTAAAACTCTTCTTCTTTCACTCTTCTGTAAGAGCGCACTCTGTAGCTGTAGGCTTTGAAATGGTCGGGTGCTTTATCTGTAAGCTTCATTTTCAGATTGGAATCTGTTCTTGCAACCTCAGAAAATTCTCCGCTTTTACCCTCTGCTCTTTCAAGTATGTAGCCTGTTGCACCGGCAACAAGACGAAGAGCAAACTCTGTCTTTCTGCCTCTTGTTTTTCTGGCAATAATTTTTCCTGAGTCAAGATGAACACAGTTCACCTTTTGGCTGAACTTGCTTTCCTTTTCGGTTTCACCGTCAGCATAAACGCTCTGCACACAGTACTGATAAACCACACCGGGAACAATTTTCTTGTCCTTATATGATGTTTTTTCAGTCACTTCAACGGGAAGCGTCTCAGAAAAATATTCGTTTTTTCTGCTTACAATATATCTGACTGCATTTTCATCCTTATCCCAGCTCAGCAGAATACTCTTTCCGTCAACAATAGCATTGACATTTTCTACCGGCTCAATGTCAGAGATAATTCCCGCTCTGATTCCGCTTTCTCTTGTGCTTGCCTTTTTTCCCTCAAGCTTTTTATATGCGGAAATCTTATACCAATAGGTTTTGTAAGGCTCCACAGTATCTTTAAAAGAAAGCTTTTCTCTCCATTTTACACGGACAAAATCACCGTGAGGCTCGTCACGTCTTAACACGGCATATTTTTCAGCGCCCTCAACTTCAGTCCAGACTATTTTAAGCTGTCCTTCCTCTGTGGCTTTGACCTTTTTGATTTTAGGTCTGCCCTTGAGCTTTGTTAAATCACCCATTATCTGTCTCCGAGAAGCGATGCACTTTCCTTGTCAACAAATACGGTTACATCAGCGTGAAGCTTAAGAATACTTGCAGGACATGAAGGTGTAACTTCACCCTCAACAAGCTTTTTGATTGCTTCAGCCTTGCTCTTACCTGTAGCAATAAGAACAATCTTCTTAGCTCTCATAATATCACCGATACCCATTGTAAGTGCATATTCAGGCATCTTGTCGCCTACTGCTTCAAAATATTTGCTGTTTGCATCAATTGTGCTCTGAGTAAGCTTTACTGCAAAAGGACCGTCTGCAAAATCATCACCGGGTTCATTGAAGCCGATGTGACCGTTTGTGCCGATACCGAGAATCTGAATATCAATTCCGCCGCTCTCTCTGATTTTAGCGCTGTATCTTGCACATTCCTCTTCAATATTGTCCACCTGACCTGAAAGGAAGTTTACTCTTTCAAAATCAACGTCTGTCTTGCCGAAAAGATTGTCTTTCATAAAGTAATAATAGCTGTTTACATTTTCTCTTGAAAGACCTACATATTCATCAAGATTAAAGGTTGTGATATGCTTCAGTGAAACCTCACCTTTTTCATAGCTTTCGATAATTCTCTTATATGTTTCAACAGGTGAAGCACCGGTTGCAAAACCGATTACACTGTCAGGCTTCTTGTTTACCTGCTTTATGATAATTTCCGCTGCCTGTTCTGAAATTTTCACAGCGTTTTCAAGTTCGATTACTCTCATTTTTCATTGTCTCCTTTGCTTTGCATATATTATCAGACTACATTGTATCACAATATGTAAAATTTTTCAATTATATTAGAAAGCTTTTTGTGTTTTTTTAACCATAATAATTTGAATTTATCTGTTTTCTGTGGTATACTACATATTGTTACAGGAAAGGATATGACAATATGAAGTTTAATTATCACACACATACCGCCCGATGCTTTCATGCTAAAGGCGAAGATGAAGAATATGTTCTTGCTGCTATTGAAGCAGGATTTGACGAAATAGGCTTTGCTGACCACTCACCTTGGCCTTTCAAGGGTTATGTTTCGGGAATGAGAATGCACGAAAATGATTTCGGACCATATGTAAACAGTATCAAGGCTCTGAGAGAAAAATACAAGGATAAAATCAGCATTAAAATCGGTCTTGAATGTGAATATTTCAAGGAATATATACCCTGGTTAAAAAATAAAATTGACGAGCTTCAGATTGACTATCTTATCCTCGGCCATCATTACAGTACACACGAAATCGGTGCGGAATATAACGGCTCACTCAAGACTGTTGAGGGTATAGAGAAATATACCGATGAAGTAGTTGAAGGAATAAAAACAGGTCTTTATTCCTATGTCTGCCACCCTGATCTTTATATGAGAGGCTACCCTGTATGGGATGAACACGCCGTGAGAATGGGCAGAAAAATTATCAACGCCGCAATGGAGAAAGGCATCCCCATTGAATACAATCTCCTCGGCTTCAGCCATTCAAAAAATGACGGCAAGCAGGGTTATCCCTACCCTGAATTCTGGCTTCTTGCCGCTGAAATGGGAGCTAAGGCAATTATCGGTGTAGATGCTCACTTCCCTGCTGCCTTTCTCAACACAGAGCTTTTTGATGAAGCAAAGAAAAATCTCAGAGAGCTTGGAATTGAAACTGTGGAAAATATCAGATTTTTCAGATAAAATCAGAACAGTCGGTAAGCTTTAACTTTGCCGACTGTTTTTTATTAATTCAGATATTCTGAAACAAGCTTCAGATTCACCGTCATTCCCGTAAGTATTGCACTTTCATCAGGGTTGAAGCGGTCGCTGTGAAGAGGATAATCACACTCACAGCCAACGTGATAAAAGCTTCCCGGTGCTTCATCAAGATAAAAGCCGAAATCCTCACTTGTCATAAGAGGTGCTTCAGCAACACTTACATTTTCGCTTCCGAGAATATCCTCGGCACATTTTTGCAAAAACGCTGTCATTTCATTGTCGTTTGTGATTCCCGGATAGCTTTCACGGATTCTGACTTCACATTTTGCGCCCATGCTTTCAGCAATTCCCACGCAGGTTGATTTGAGCAGACTTTTAAGCTTTTCTCTTGTCTCTTTTCCGAGAGAACGCATAATACCGCCGAAGGTTGCCTTACCTGCAATCTGATTGCAGACTGTACCCGCATTAAAGGTGCAGACACTGAGGACAGCACTTTCTGTGGGTGCAAGCTTACGGCTGACAACAGACTGCAGTGCAGTCACAATCTGTGAAGCAATAAGCAGCGCATCAATGCCTTTCTGCGGCTCTGCTCCGTGAACGCTTTTACCTATTACATCCACCTCAAAAACATCAGCTGCAGCATAGCTTTTGCCGTATTTCACCTGAACATGGCCTTTGGGCAGCTCAGGTCTTACATGAAGCCCGAAAACTGCAGACACATCTTTCATTGCACATTTTTCTATAAGCCTTTCAGCACCGCCTAAAAGCTCTTCATCAGGCTGAAAAACGAGCCTGACTCTGCCCTCAAATTTATCTCTGTTTTCACTGAGAAGCTTTGCCGTGCCAAGGAGAACTGCAGTATGTATATCGTGTCCGCAGGCGTGCATCATTCCCTCATTCTCAGAAGCAAAGGGAAGCTCCGTCTTTTCCTCTATGGGAAGAGCGTCAATGTCGGCTCTCAGGGCAATTGTTCTGCCCTCTTTCTTACCTTCAACTGTTGCAACAACACCTGTTTCAAGCAGTCTTTCATATGCTACGCCCCACTTATCGAGACAGTTCATTATGAATTCGGTTGTTCTTATCTCTTTGTTTCCGATTTCAGGAAAGCGGTGAAGCTCTCTTCTGATTTCTTTGATTTCATCAAAGCTTTCTTCACAAAGTTTTTTAATCAATTCGTTATTCATATCAAAACCCAAATGACGCACAAAAAATGTGCGCCATTCCTTTTAATCGAGTATATTATCCATATTGTAGAAGCCTGCTTCCTGCTTTGTGAGGAAGTCAGCTGCTGAAAGTGCACCCTCAGCAAAAAGGCTTCTGTTTTCAGCTTCGTGCTTGAGAGTGAGCACCTGTGAGCCCATTGCAAAAATAATTTCGTGTGTACCCACTTCGCCACCCATTCTTATTGCATGGATGCCGATTTCGTTCTTCTTTCTCTTGCCGTATTCGTGTCTGCCGATGTTGTATTCACAGTCATCCTTGACGCTCTTTATTGAATCTGCAAGAAGAATTGCAGTGCCGCTGGGTACGTCAAGCTTCTGATTATGATGCTTTTCAATGATTTCAATGTCAGCATCAGGAAAAGCTTTTGCAGTAATTTTTGCAAGGCAGGAAAGCACAGCAACACCTAAAGACATATTCTGGCTGTAGAAAAGAGGAATGCTTTCTGAAGCTTTCTTAATCATTGAAAGCTCTTCTTCACTCTGACCTGTTGTTGCAATTACAAGAGGAAGATTTCTCTTTACTGCATATGCGGTTACATCCTTTGTTGCAAGGTGGTTTGAAAAGTCAATAATGCAGTCTGCTTCACCGCTGAACTCATTTATGTTTGCATAAATATTCTGAGCTTCATCTGTTGTGAATTCCATACTGCATGAAGCTGCAAGAGTATATTTTTCGCTGTTTTCAATAAGGGAGAGGAGAACCTGTCCCATTCTTCCGCCTGCACCGTTAATTATGAGTCTCATACGTCAAGACCAACCTTGCGCATTTCTTCGAGAAGAACCTCCTTATGAGCATCTTCCATAACTGTGAGAGGAAGTCTTACATAGTCTTCGCCAAAGCCCATAGCAGCCATTGCAGCCTTTACGGGAATGGGGTTAACCTCGCTGAAGAGAGCCTTTGTAAGTGCGAAATACTTGAACTGCATCTCTGCTGCACCCTTAACATCACCATTGAAGAACTTGTGGCACATTTCTGAGGTTTCCTTGGGAAGCACGTTTGAAAGAACTGAGATTACACCCTTACCGCCAACTGACATAAGAGGTACAATCTGATCGTCATTACCTGAATAAAGATCAAGCTTGTCACCGCAAAGAGCCATTGTTTCTGTGATTTTGTCAATCTGGCCGTTTGCTTCCTTGATTGCCTGAATCATAGGATGCTTTGCAAGCTCAGCATATGTAGCAGGTTCAATATTAACACCTGTTCTTGAGGGTACGTTATAAAGAATAATAGGCTTTGTGCTTGCGTCAGCAATTGCATAGAACATCTTGATAAGGCCCTTCTGAGTAGCCTTGTTATAATAAGGTGTTACAACAAGCATAGCATCACAGCCGATTTCACAAGCATACTTTGTAAGATCAATAGCATAAGCTGTGTCATTTGAGCCTGTACCTGCAATTACAGGAACTCTGCCGCCGACAACTTCAACTGCGAACTTAAGAACCTCTCTGTGTTCTTCGTCAGTAAGTGTTGAGCCTTCACCTGATGTACCTGCGATTACAAGAGCGTCAATGCCCTCTTCAATTTGCCAGTTGAGAAGCTTTCTGAAGCTTTCGTAGTCTACTCCGTTTTCGTTCATCGGTGTGATAATAGCTGATGCTGCACCTGTAAAAATTGGCTTTCTTTCCATTTGATTTTACTCCTTAATTATGTAATTTTCCGAAACTTCAAATATTACAGAGAAAAACACCCGATAT
>JAZRJR010000049.1:0-9088 GCA_045645885.1 Acutalibacteraceae bacterium
TTGCTCCCAAAGCAAGCGCGCTACCAAACTGCGCCACGCCTCGTTATGTAATTGTGTATGTCTTATTTATCGAGGAACAAAGGTTGCTTTGGTCGCCCTCTTGCGGTTCCCAAAATTTCTTTGTGCCTTGGAGCGGCACAGAAATTTTGACCGCTGCGCCATTTCGCCTCCCCTTTATCTGCCACCAGCAGCGCTCAGGCTCAATGCCCAAAGCAAGCGCGCTACCAAACTGCGCCACGCCTCGATGTGTTTAACTTTCAGTAGTATACATTAATTTGCTGTTTTTGTCAACCGATTACAGAAATAAAGGGGCTGTTTTTTCAACCCCTTTTATTAATTATTACTCAATCAACAACAAACATATTTCCACCGTTTTCAATTTTAAACTTTTCTGTCAGTTCACCACCATTGAAATCTCCCTGAAACTCCGGTGGTGCAAACTCACCCTCAGAGTCTTCCGGTTTTTCAGGTCTTTCTCCGCCTTCAGGGGGCATATGTTCCATTGGCGGCATTTCACCCTCAGGTTTCTCAGGTCTGTTCTGAGGTTTGCTGTTTGCAGGCATTTCAGAAGGTTCACCATTCGGCTTCATTTCCTCAGGCATCATTCCGGGTCTGCCACCAAACACATTGCCTGTGTAACCTGACAATTGTTCCTCTCCATTCCACAGAGTATATGTACCCTCTGTCAGATCAGGACTACTGTAAACAAGTATCGAGTATGCGTTTTCAACATCAAACTTTCTTATGGTTTCAGAAGCTTCATTTTTCAGAATTATTGAGCTGTTTTCTTTCTGTTTATCTCCAAAATTGAAAACCGTGTAATTCTGTCCGCCGTCTTCAATGCGGTCAAGCATACCACCTGTTGCTATAACTGTTCCTCCGTTTATGTGAATACCCATATCTGAATCAATGCCCGCATCTGCACTTTTTGAGCAGGCTTCAGCAACAACTGTTCCGCCGTTAATAACAAGCCAACCGTTCGAATCAATACCGTCGCCTTCACCGGTTTCACCTGTAACTTTGATTCTTAGAGTGCCACCGTTGATTGTTGTAACAGAAACACCGTCTTCGTTTGTGTTTATTCCGTCATTGCCTGAACTTATGTTGATGTTACCTCCGTTAATTGCAAGATGCAATTCGCTGTCAAGGCCCTCGTTTGAGGCATTTATATTAAGCACACCTGAGTTTTCCTTTTCACCGTCAATATTCATGGACATTTTTGAATAGAAAGCTCCGTCATATTTGTGGAGTTTTTTGGCATCTTCAACCTCTGTTTTATCCTCGTTGAATACAATTGTGTCAGGATCATAAATGCGTTCAACATAAGAACCGTTTACTGTGTTAACACTGCTGTCAGCAATAATTACATTTGCACCTGCATTTGAAATGTCAACATCCTTGGTAGCTTTTTCCTCATCAGTATTGCCGCATTCATAAACATTATAGAAAATTACTGCAGGGGCAACTTCACAGGTAATGTCAACACCACCCAGAATAAGGGTTACTACTGCTTCAGGATTTTCCTTTGCACCTTCGCCTAGGTCTACGGCAATCTGACCTTTGGAAAGCTTACCTTTAAGAAAATATGTACCTGCCTTTGTTATATGAATAACTGTGTGGGTTTCAGCCTCTGCTTTACTGTGAGCATCCTTTTCTGTGCCCTCACCGTAGGTGAAATCCTTACCGTCCTCATAATATACTATATCATTGGCTATATATACATCTTCTGAAGAATCCGTACTTGCCGTAAAACCGTTAACCTTTATGCCTTCGTCACTGATACTTACTTCTGTCGCATCATACTGTACAGGCAAATCGGAATTTTTTCCACAAGCAGTAAACACCAGCATTAAACCAAGCATGATTACTAAGATTTTTAAATTTTTCATATTATCATCCTTTCAATTATTTTTTTATTGTATCATATTTTAGTGAGCAAAACTTAATTTTTCTTAAAAAATTAAATTAAAGACCAACCTGCACACAAACAATCTGACGCTTCACTCAATTACTTCAAAGCGAATTTTTCTCCATTCAAGCGAAAATCTTTCTCCAACTACGCTATTGATTTAGCGCTCCTTGTGAGATATTATGTAATCAGATCAGCGCTGATGAATATTAATTGAGGTGATAAAATGAATATTTACTTTGGTGAAACACTGAAGGAGCTGAGGCACAGACAAAACCTCACACAGGAAAAGCTCTCTGATTTTTTAGGTGTTTCCTTTCAGACAATAAGCAAATGGGAACGTGGAGAAAGCTACCCTGATATTACACTTCTGCCTGTTATTGCAGATTTTTTCAGGGTGAGTGTCGATGAGCTTTTAGGTCTTAACAAAAGCCGTGACGAAGAAGAAATAAAAGAGCTTCTTAAAGAACATGACAACTATACAGATGAAAAGCTTATCCTGAAATCAATAACCGCACTCAGAAAAAATATCCCAATGATTTCCGTGTTCAGCTGAGGTGGATGGGTTATCTGATTTTTTATGATTGGGACGGCCTTGAGAAAAACACGGCAGAAATTATGTCTATTTACAATCACATACAGAACATCTGCACAAATGATGCCGTACGAATCTGCGCTAAAAGATATTACATCTATCTTATGGGAGGCCTTGCCTGTAAAGAGAATCCCACGGTAACCTTTGAGGATTATGAGCATGTTATAAGAGAAATGCCTCTTATGAGAGACGGACGGGAAACGTTCACCTTCTGCTACAGTATGCATAATCATCCCGACGCTGACAGAATAATCCAGGAAGCTATTGAAGAAAGCATTGACCTTACCTATTGCTCTCTTGCAGATTACTATTTTACATCTAAATTCACAAGAGATTATCAGATTGAAATTCTTCAAAAAACCGCAGATTTTTTCAACTATATCTATAATGACGGAAACTACAGCAGAATGTGGAGAATTGTCATAAACGGCTGTTACGGAATGCTCGGATTTTTTTATTTTCAAAGCGGTGACGAAGAAAAAGCCTTGCACAATCTGAGAAGAGCGGCAGAGCTTGCAATAAAGTTCGATAACCTTCCGAGAATAACCACACTTCATTCAACACTATTTGAAGGCAAAACATTTGACAAGCAGGCACTTGGAACAACTTTTGTAGCTAAAAGCTGGATGAAATAAAATATAGAGAATTATCCGCTTTCAGAAGAGTTCAAAGAGAAACCTGAGTATAAAGAAATAATCGGATTATTATCATAAAGAAAAAGTCGGCCGAAAAGCTCTGCCGACTGATTTTTTATTTTTTCTTACCGAACACCTTTGCTACCTTGTATGCAGGGCCCTCAAGCTCTTTTGAAACGTTTTTCAGCTCTTCTCTGATGCTGATGCTCTGAGGACAGTGAGTCTCACATTTTCCGCAGCCGATGCAGGCTGATGCAGGAGCATTTTCTCCTGTGGTACATTTTGCGTAGTCCATTATACCTGCAAGCTTGTTCTTCGAATAGCTCTTGTTATATGCCGAGAAAACTGAGCTTATCTTAATATTCTTCGGACAAGGCACACAGTAATCACAACCCGTACAGCCCACTTTAAGCTTGCTGTTGATTGCCTTTACAACCTGTCTGAGCATTTCTTCATCGGCTTCTGTAAGCTCTCCGATTTCTGTGGTCGATGCGGTGTTGATGTTATCCTTTACCATTTCATCAGAGTTCATACCTGAAAGCACAACAGTTACCTCAGGCTGATTCCAGAGCCAACGGAATGCCCACTGTGCAGGGGTGTGCTGAACCTTGTGCTCTTTGAAAATCTCCTTTGCTTCGTCGGGCAGATTATTGACAAGTCTGCCACCGCGAAGAGGCTCCATAATCACAACGGGAATACCCTTTTCGTGTGCGTGGTTAAGTCCCTTTCTGCCTGCCTGAGTATGCTCATCCATATAGTTATACTGAATAAGGCACATATCCCAATCGTAAGCGTCAATAATTTTGCAGAACATTTCTGAATTGCCGTGATATGAAAAAGCAATGTTGCGGATTACACCGCTCTTTTTCTTTTCTTCAATCCATTGTTCAATACCCATTTCCTTGAGGCGTTCCCAGATTTTGATGTCTGCCATCATATGGAAAAGATAGAAGTCTATGTAGTCTGTACGAAGTCGCTTCAGCTGTTCATTAAAAAGCTTGTCGAGAACGTCAACGCTTCTCATAAGCTGGGGCGGAAGCTTTGTTGCAATATACACCTTGTCACGGATTCCGTTCTTTTCAAAAATTTCACCGATTGCAGCCTCACTACCGGGATAAATAAAGGCAGTATCAAAATAGTTGACGCCGCTGTTATATGCGGTCATTATTTCTCTTTCTGCTTCAGCCATATCTATTTTTCCACGCTTTTTCTGAAAGCGCATACAACCGAAGCCGAGAACTGATAAATCGTTGCCGTTTTTGTCCTTGCGATATTTCATAGATATTCTCCTTTACTGATTTCTGTACTTTTCAGCCTGAAGGTTAAACATATAGGCATATGTGCCGTTCTGTTTCATAAGCTCATCGTGGCTGCCGCTTTCAATTATTCTGCCACCCTTCATAACATAGATTCTGTCAGCATTGATTGTTGTGGAAAGTCGGTGAGAAATGAAAATTACGGTTTTGTTTGTTGCCGCTTCTGTCATAGCCTTGTTAAGATTATATTCGGCTATGGGGTCAAGGTTTGCCGAAGGCTCATCGAGAATAACGTAGGGACAGTTTTTGTAAAAAGCTCTTGCAATTGCAACCTTCTGACTTTCACCGCCTGAAAGCATTACGCCCTCATTGTCAAATTCTCTCAGAAGCTCACTGTCGGTACCGTTTTTGAGCTCTTTTGAAAAACCGCTGTGTTTCAGCGCTTCTTTGACCTTTTCACTGTCGTGGATGTCGCTGAGAGCAACATTTTCACCCACACTGCAGGAGAATAGCTGGAAGTCCTGGAACACTGCAGAAAATCTGTCACGATGGGATTGGAGGGTGTTTTCTCTTATATCCTCACCGTCAATTTTTATGCTTCCCTCTGTGGGGTCATAAAGACGGAGGAGAAGATTTGTGAGGGTTGTTTTACCTGCACCGTTATAACCCACAAGGGCAATTTTTTCATATGGTTTGATTGTGAGGTTAATATCACTTAAGGTAGGCTCGTCGTTACCGGGATAAGTGAAGGAGAGGTTTTCAATTTTAATTTCCTTTGGCTCACTGCACTCTGCTTTTTTTGCTCCGTCAGAAATTTTAAAATCGGCTTTCAGGAATTCACGGTATTTTTCAATCATTTTTCCTCTCTCCGAGAAAACTGCAACCGCCCACACCGTAAGGAAATTTATGGACATTGCAATTGAGTGCGCACCGTTGAAGGCGGCTACAAAGTCGCCTGCAGAAAGTGTTTCTTTGACGAGCACACAGTAGCCGAGATATAAAGGCAGAGCGAACATAAAGCCCATAATCTGTATGCCTGTTTCCTGAACAAAATAAAGTGAAGAAATCTTTTTCCAATACTTCTTCTGGTTTTTTATTACATCGTCAGCCGCATCGTTATAGCGGTCAATAAGCAAATCTTCTATGTCATTCATCCGCACCTCCTTGCAGTACTCCTGAAGATAGAAAATACGCTGGAAGTAGTCGCTTCTGCGATGAATTTTGGTGTTGTCAATTCGTCTGCCCATCTGAAGATTGCCTATCTTTCGGCTGAGAGGAGTGAACACTCCGATAAAAGCAAGGATAATCACAAGACACCAGGGATCAATGGTGAGAAGAATTGATGAGATTGTAACAAGCGAAATGGTGTTACCCACATATTCACGGACAAGTCCCAGAAGATTCTGAATATTGTCTGATGAGGATTCAATGGTGAGAATGAAGCTGTTGTAAAATTCGGGGTTGTCATAGCTTTCAAGGTCAAGCTGCTTTGCTTTTTCATAAAGGCGCTTGTTAAGACCGTAGTAAACTCTTTCTCTTTCCATATTCCAGAAGAATTCTCTGAAAAGCCATGCAAAAAGCTTGCTTACAATAAGCACCGCAGCAATTGCCCCCACGGCATAGAAAACTCTGTGAAGGTCCTTGCCCTCAGAAACTACATCAATAAAATACTTTACACCGATTACGCTGACAAGTCTTGTGGGAAGAATAAGGAGAATGCCCCAGATGAATTCACCAATTACAAGAAGGGGGGAAACCTTAAACAGCATACCCACAAAAAAGATTACATTGGAAAGCATTGAGTGCCGATTACTGTTTTTATTATTCATCGTCTTCACCCTCGCTTTCCTTGTTGTAGCTTGAAGCCTGAAGAGTGAACATACGGCTGTATTCGCCGCCATTCTGAAGAAGCTCTCTGTGGCTGCCTGTTTCAATAACTCTGCCGCCTGAAATTACAATAATCTTATCCGAAAGCACCGCACTTGAAAGTCGGTGAGAGATATACATTACCGTTTTATCCTTTGTAACCTCAATAAGATTTTCATACATTTTATATTCTGCTATGGGGTCAAGAGCTGATGAGGGTTCATCAAGCACGGCAAACTGAAAGTCCTTTGCGAAAAGTCTTGCAACAGAAACCTTCTGATTTTCACCGCCTGAAAGACCGATACCGTCTTTTTCGAATTCTTTTGTAATTACTGTGTCGCCGCCCTTGGGAAGACCTGAAATTTTATCCCAGATTCCGCTTTGTACAAGGGCTTTTTCGGCAACTTTCTTTTCTTCGTCAGAACACTCGTGACACATAATATTTTCAAAAACAGATACGGCAAAGTTTCTGTAATCCTGAAAAACTGCACCGTAGCTGCGTCTTAGTGAAGCAAGGTCATATTCCTTGATATTCTTTCCGTTAATAAGAATTTCACCCTCCGTCACATCATAGAAACGAAGAAAAAGCTTCACAATGGTGGACTTGCCTGCACCGTTGACACCTACTATAGCAACAGTTTCACCCTTGTTAATCTTAAACGAAACATTGTTGAGTGAGTTTTTCTCCGCAGAGGGATAGCGGAAGGATACATTTCTGAATTCAAGTGATTCAAACTCATTGCATTGCTCTTTACCGTTTTTCACCTTCGGCTCATATTCAAAGAAGTCACGGAGATTCTGAAAATAAAACGCCATCTGTGTAATCATATCAAAGTTGTTGGCAATTGACATTATGGATTCTCTCACAGAGTTTATGGAAGAAAGCACAACGGAAAAGCCTGAAATTGTAAGGGCGTTTGTATATACAAACTGATATCCCGCATAGGCGTAAGTGCCGATTATGGGAATAAACTCGCTGAAAAGTGAGCTGACCATACTGAAAAGGAAAAGCTTCACCCCGTACTTTTTGAGGATCATAACATTGCCGTCAATTGCAGCCTTGAAACGAGTCATAAGCACAGCAAAAATATTTGAGGTGCGGAGATCTTTTGAATAATCCTTAAGGAAAACCGTTCTCTGAATATATGCCTTGATTCTGTTATTTGTGGTCATTTCAAGGTCACGCTTATAAACAAGCTTACTCTTCACAATTTCAATTACAAAAACAAGTGAAACAGGAAGAAGGAAGATAAGATACATCGGCTCAATGGCAGTGACTGTTCCGATAACAAAAATCAGGGCAATAGTGTTACCGATAACAACTGACACAGATGAACAGATTGCATCGAAATAGCTCCACGCAAGAACATTTGTCGCTCTCTGATACTTATCATAGAATGACGGATCCTCATAGCAGGACACATCAAGAGAAATGGCTTTTCTGAAAACAAGGTTGTTGAGTCCCTTAAGCACATTTTTGGTTGCTGCCTGACGCATATAGTTTGTTGACCAGTTAACAGCCTTCAGAAATACGGAAACACCAAGGAACATAAGAAGATTTCTGAAATATTCCTCAAAGCTTCCCTGTCTGTCAATGATGCCGAGAAGTATTTTAAGAAAGAGAATATTCTGCACAAACATTTTGAATATTCCGTCAACCGTCATATTTATAAGATAGCCGATAAAAAGCTTTTTATCTGTCTGCCACACCAGCTTCAGAGCAAAAACTATATTCTTCACCACAGGCACTTTTACTCTTTCATGCAGTGGAAAACGCCTCATTTTCTTCACCTCTTTTTTCTGTAACAGAATAAGATTATATCATAAAAAAATAACCTTTACAACAAAAATTCAGATTTCTTAATTTTAGTTAAAAGCTTGACTTTGCTGAATTTTTATAAGATAATTAGTTGAATTAACTACAGGTTGAGGTGAAGAAATGAAAAATTCCGCACTGAGAAATACCGTGCTTTCTGCTATGTTTCTCGCTTTGTCTTTTGTGCTTCCTTTTTTTACAGGACAGATTCAGCAGATTGGAAGTATGCTTCTTCCGATGCACATACCCATTATTCTCTGCTCTCTTTTCTGCTCAAAAAAATACGGTTTTCTTGTGGGACTTGTTGCTCCTGTTATGCGTTCGGCAATTTTCAATATGCCGCCTATGTATCCCACAGCAATTTCAATGTCGGTGAAGCTTGCAGTAATGGGCTTTCTTGTAGGCTTTATCTATGAAAAAATGAAAAAGCAAAACATCACTTCACTTTACATTTCACTTATTTCTTCAATCCTCATAAGCAGACTTTTCTGGGCTGCTGCTATGTGTGCACTTTTAGGTATCGGTGAAGGCGGCTTCACTCTTTCAATGTTTTTCACAATGGCATTTGCAAAAGCTTTCCCCGGTATTATTCTTCAGCTTGTGCTTGTGCCGACAATTGTTTATTTAAAAGAAAAATGTTTAAATTTAAGGTGAACCGGTGAGATACGGGCGCCGATAACTCCAAGCAGAATTGCTTGGAGTTTTTCTGTTTTTGAAAACAATGATTTGTCAAACTAAGTGCAACACTTTTTGATCGAATCCTCAAATAAATCCAATGGTTTTTGGTAATTTAAAACTTTCTTGGGCCTGGCGTTGATCAACGCCAGGTTCTTTTTTAGTGTAGCAGGACTAACTCTTGAAAGGTTTCTTCCTTTAGGATAAAACTCTCTCAAAAGACCGTTAAGATTTTCGTTTGTACCCTTTTGCCAAGCACAATAAGGGTCAGCAAAGTAAACATCGCAATTAAGAGCTTCTTCTACTTTTTGCCAACCGGCAAATTCCGTTCCTCTA
>JAZRJR010000050.1:0-29934 GCA_045645885.1 Acutalibacteraceae bacterium
ACTGCGGTATTGCTGAAAGCAATATGATGGGTATTGCTGCAGGTCTTGCAACATCAGGCTACACAGTGTTTGCTTCATCATTTGCTATGTTTGCTGCAGGCAGAGCTTTTGAACAGGTTAGAAACTCAATTGCTTATCCGAAGCTGAACGTTAAAATCGGTGCTACACACGCAGGTATTTCTGTTGGTGAAGACGGCGCCAGCCATCAGTGCTGTGAAGATATTGCTCTTATGCGTTCAATTCCCGGTATGGTTATCATTAACCCTGCAGATGACATTGAAGCTATTCAGGCAGTTCACGCTGCTGCTGATTTTGACGGCCCTGTTTATATGCGATTCGGCAGACTTGCAGTACCCAGAGTAAACGCTGAGGATTACAAGTTTGAAATCGGTAAAGGTGTTGAGCTGAGAGGCGGTAAGGATGTGACAATCGTTGCAACAGGTCTTATGGTTGCTCCTGCACTTGAAGCGGCAGAAATGCTTAAAGCTGACGGTATTGATGCAAGAGTTATCAATATCCACACGATCAAGCCTATTGACAAGGACATACTTGTTAAGGCTGCAAAAGAAACAGGTGCGATTGTTACTGCTGAAGAACACAATGTTATCGGTGGTCTTGGCGGTGCAGTATGTGAAGCTCTCAGTGAAGAGTATCCTGTACCCGTTGTGCGTCTTGGCGTTGAAGATACCTTTGGTAAATCAGGCCCCGCACTTGAACTTCTTAAAATCTATGGTCTTGATGCAGAACATATTGCAGAAAAGGCTAAGAAAGCTGTTTCTCTCAAGAAATAAGCTATAAATACCCCGAAAGGACGGTTTTTCCGATGAAAGAAATCACAAAGGATATGCTTATCGGCGATATTCTTGAAGCTGATGCAGGCACTGCAATGTTCTTCTTTGAAATGGGAATGCATTGTCTCGGTTGCCCTGCTTCAAGAGGTGAATCTGTAGAAGAGGCTTGTGCAGTTCACGGCGTTGATGTTGATGCTCTTCTCAGCAGAGTAAACGGATATCTCGCATCAAAGTAAGCTTAAATGAGCCACCTCAATTCAGGTGGCTCATTTTTTCAAAAAGAGGTAATTATGAGCAGAATTAAACTTGACAACAGACTTTTATCTGTTGCTTCACTGGTAAGAAAAAACAGAGTTGTTGCAGATGTAGGTACAGACCACGCATATGTGGTTGCTTACCTGATTGAAAACGGAATAACTGAAAGAGCAATAGCTTCAGATATAAATAAAGGTCCGCTTGAAAATGCAAGACAAACACTTGTTGAGTGCGGAATTGAAGATAAGGTTTCACTTATTCTGTCTGACGGACTTAAGAAGATACCTGAAAACTCCTGTGAAGATATTGTGATTGCAGGAATGGGTGGTATACTTATATCCGAAATTCTTGAAAATGCACCCTGGATTAAAAAGAATAATATGCACATCATAGCCCAGCCTATGACACATGCTGAGATTTCACGAAAATGGCTTTTTGAGAATGGATTTGAAATCAGAAGAGAAGTTGCGTCGACAGACGGCAAACGCCTTTATGTGGCAATTTCAGCCGAATATACAGGTGTAAAAACCGAGAAGAGCATGGCATGCTGCTATGTTGGTGAGTTATATAAAAATAACGATGAGCTTTCAGAAAAATACATAGAAAAAATTCTTCTTTCCCTTCAGAAAAAATATTCGGCACAGAAAAGCGCCGGAGTAATTGATAATGAAGGCTTAGGAGAAATAATTTCAGAAATTAACACTTTAATCGGAGGTTAATATGATTAAGGTTAAAGATATATACGATTTTATCGGTGAAATTTCACCGTATGATTATCAGTGTGAGTGGGACAACTGCGGACTTCTTGTGGGTGATGTTGATAAAGAAGTCAGAAAAATCGGTGTCTGCCTTGACGGAACGATGGCTACTCTTAAATCAGCAATCGAAAACGGTGTTGATCTGATAATAACACATCACCCTGTAATTTTTGCTCCTCAAAAGAGATTTACAAAAGGCAACATTGCTTTTGAAGCAGCTTCAGCTGGTATCAGTATTCTCAGTGCACATACTTGTCTTGACTGTGCTGAAGATGGAGTAAATGATGTTCTTTGCGAAATTCTCGGCATAAAGAATACTGTTGGTGTACCTTCAGAGGATTGCACCGTACCTATGGCCAGAATCGGTGACTCTGATGAAATGACTGCTGAAGAATTTTCAAAGATGATTGCAGAAAAGCTCGATACAGTATGCGGACTTGTCAAAGGAAGCAGCAAAGTAAATAAAGTTGCAGTTTGCGGCGGCTCTGCGTTTGATTTCTTCTTTAAAGCCGTTCAGATGGGCGCTGATACTTATGTAACCGGTGAAGTGAAGCATCACGAGCTTCTTATAGCACAAGATATGGGTGTTAACCTTATTGTTGCAGGTCATTATGAAACAGAAAAGCCTGCAATGATCAGACTGAAGGATAAGCTTTCTGCTGAATTTCCGAGTGCAGAAGTTATTCTTCTCAATGAAAATAACCCTGTAGAATATGTAGGTAGATGATTTATGGCACTTGACGGTATATTTTTAAGTAAGCTGAGAGATGAGCTAAAAAGCATCATAGTAGGCTTAAGGGTTGATAAAGTAAATCAACCGACAAAGGATGAGGTTGTCCTCACACTGAGAGGTAAAGGCTGTGCGTACAGTCTGCTTTGCTGTGTCCGTGCAGATTCTCCGAGACTACACCTGACTGCTAATAAAATCAGCAATCCGCCCACACCGCCTATGTTCTGCATGCTTCTTCGTAAGTATCTGACCGGTGCAATGATTAAGGATATCAGACAAGAGGGTATGGACAGAATCATCTACATTGATTTCGATGCGACCAATGAAATCGGCGACAGAATAAACCTTACAGTATGTATGGAGATTATGGGTAAGCACTCAAACTTCATTCTTCTTTTAGAGGGCAGGGTAGTTGATTCTATTAAACGAATCGACTTTGCAACCTCTTCTGTCAGACAGATACTCCCCGGCGTTGAATACCGTTTACCTCCGATGCAGGGTAAGTTAAATGTAGAGACTGAGTCGGTTGACAAAATTATTCAGAACATTCTTTCTTTTGATAATAAAATGCTTTCAGGTGCAATTATGAATACTCTGGAAGGTGTTTCTCCTGTAGTAGCAAGAGAAATTGCACATAGAGTGAGTTTCGGCGATGAAGCCGTATCTGAGCTTTCAGATATACAGAAGAATATGCTCGCTACTGAAATAGAAAAAATTAAAAACAGCCTTCATGACACCGAAGAATTATATATGCTGCTTACATCTGAGGGTAAACCTAAGGATTTATCACACATTGAAATTAAGCAGTATGATGACACATTTAAGGTGAAAACATATAAAAGTGCCTCAGAGCTTCTTGATGATTTTTATTTTGAACGTGACAGAATAAACAGAATCAACCACAGAGGTCACGAGCTTATAAGGGTTATGACAAATCTCGTAGAAAGAACGGCAAGAAAGCTTCAAATTCAGAGAGAAGAGCTGAAAAAATGCGCCGACAGAGAACAACTGAAGTTATATGGAGAGCTTATTGTTGCAAATCTTTATCAGCTTCAGAAAGGCGTTTCGTTTTACGAAGTGCAGAATTATTATGATGACTGCAAAATAATCAAAATTCCTTGTGACCCTTCGCTGAGCCCTACAGAAAATCAGAAGAAGTATTATAAGGAATACAGAAAAGCTCAGACTGCAGAGCAGATGCTCACAAAGCTTATTGAAGACGGTGAGCAGGAGCTTATCTATCTTGAATCTGTACTTGATGAGATTTCAAGAGCAGATACTGACAGTGAAATTTCTGCAATAAGAATGGAGCTTTCTGACGGTGGTTATATCAAGAATACTAAAGGCAAAAAGCAAAAGCAACCGAAGGAATTACCGCCGATTGAATACAGAACATCAGACGGTTTCCGTGTGCTTGTCGGCAGGAACAATGTGCAGAATGAAAAGCTGTCACTTAAAACCGCAATGAAAAGCGATATGTGGCTTCATACTCAGAAAATACCCGGCTCACACGTTATTATCTGCGGAGACGGAAATGAAATTTCAGATGAAGCTATTGAGGAAGCGGCACTTATAGCTGCATATCACAGTAAAGCAAGGGGATCTTCGCTTGTGCCTGTTGATTACACAAGAGTTAAAGCGCTTAAAAAGCCAAACGGCGGAAAAGCCGGTATGGTAATTTATCATGAATATTACACCATTATTGTGAATCCTGAAAAGGAAGCAGTGGAGAAAATGTTTGTAAAATAACAAAAAAGGAGGTAGGGATATGTCTTTTACGCATCTTCATCTTCATACTGAATACAGTCTTCTTGACGGTGCCTGCAGAATCAGCAAGCTGATGGACGCTGTTGCTGAAATGGGACAGACCGGTGTTGCTATAACTGACCATGGCGTAATGTACGGTGCAGTTGATTTTTATAAGGTGGCTAAGGAAAAGGGGATTAAGCCTATTATCGGCTGCGAGTGTTATGTAGCGCAAAGAACAAGACACGATAAGGTACACGGACTTGACAGTGAAAGATATCATCTTGTACTTCTTTGCAAAAATAATAAAGGTTATGAGAATCTCATCAAAATGGTAAGCCTTGCGTTTACTGAAGGTTTTTACACAAAGCCGAGAATAGACCGTGAGCTTCTTCAAAAATATCACGAGGGTATTATTGCTCTTTCAGCTTGTCTTGCTGGCGAGATACCTCAGCTGCTGTTAAAGGGTGAATTTGATAAAGCAAAGGAAACTGCCCTGTGGTACCGTGATTTGTTCGGTGAAGGTAATTTCTATCTTGAGGTGCAGAATCACGGTTTACGAGAGGAACTTGATATTATTCCTGATATTGTCCGTCTTTCAAGAGAAACGGGAATACCTCTTGTTGCAACGAATGACGCACACTACATAAGAAAAGAGGATTCTTCGGTTCAGCAGGTTCTCATATGTATACAGACTAACCATATTTTAGGTGAGGAAACAGGCTTAGAATTCAGTACAGATGAGTTCTATGTGAAATCTGAACAAGAAATGCGTGAGCTTTTCTCTCAGATTCCTGAAGCTGTTGACAACACACAGATTATTGCTGATAAGTGTAACGTTGAATTTGAGTTCGGCAATACAAAGCTACCTCATTTTGAAGTGCCTAACAATATGGATCACTTTGAATATTTCAGAAATCAGTGCTTCTACGGTCTTTCAATGCATAAAGGTGACAATCCGCCTCAGGAATATATTGACAGACTCAACTACGAGCTTGATGTAATCAATAAAATGGGATATGTTGATTATTATCTTATTGTACACGATTTTATCAGATATGCAAAAAGCAAAAATATACCTGTCGGTCCCGGCAGAGGCTCAGGTGCAGGCTCGCTCTGTGCTTATTGCATTGGTATAACAGGTATAGATCCGATACAGTACAACCTTCTTTTTGAACGTTTTCTTAATCCTGAAAGAGTTAGTATGCCTGACTTTGATATTGACTTCTGCTATGTAAGACGTCAGGAAGTTATTGATTATGTTATCAGAAAATACGGTGCTGACCATGTTGCGCAGATAGTTACCTTTGGTACAATGGCTGCAAGAGGTGCTGTCCGTGACGTCGGCAGAGTTTTAGGCTTGCCATATGCAAGTGTCGATGAGGTTGCAAAGCTTATTCCCAATGAGCTCAAAATTACCATTGATAAGGCTCTGAAAATGTCACCTGAGCTTCGCAGTCTTTATGAAACAAATGAGAATGTAGAAAAGCTTCTCAATATTGCACGTCAGGTTGAGGGTATACCCAGGCACGCTTCAACTCATGCAGCGGGTGTAGTAATTACAAGAGATCCTGTTGCTTCATATGTACCTCTTGCCGTTAATGATGAAAGTATTGTAACGCAGTATACAATGACCACACTTGAACAGCTTGGTCTTCTGAAAATGGATTTTCTCGGTCTCAGAACTCTCACAGTAATTGATGATGCCGTAAAAATGATCAGAGAAAAGAATCCTGATTTCAATCTCGATGAAATTGACATTCACGACAAAGCCACCTTTGATATGCTTTCTCAGGGCAGAACAGACGGTGTTTTTCAGTATGAATCAGCAGGAATGAGAAGTGTTCTGACACGACTCAAGCCTCAAAGTCTGGAAGATCTTATAGCTGTAATTTCACTTTACCGTCCGGGTCCTGCAGACTCGATTGATACCTATATTCACAACAGACATCATCCTGAGGATACAAAATATAAATCTGAGCTTCTCAGAGATATTCTTGATGTAACCTACGGCTGTATGGTCTACCAGGAACAGGTTATGGAAATCTGCCGAAAGCTTGCAGGTTATTCCTATGGCAGGGCTGATCTTGTAAGAAGAGCAATGAGCAAGAAAAAGCTTGATGTTATGGAAAAGGAAAGACAGATTTTTATTTACGGTCTGCCTGAAGAGGGTATTGTCGGTGCTGTAAATAACGGTGTAAGTGAGAAAGCTGCCAATGACATTTTTGACGAAATGTCAAACTTTGCTAAATACGCTTTCAATAAATCTCATGCTGCAGCATATGCCTATGTTTCATATCAGACTGCCTGGCTTAAATGTCATTATCCTTGTGAGCTTATGGCTGCAACACTTACAAGTGTGCTTGATTCTTCGGCTAAGGTATCAGCTTATATTGCTGAATGCACCCGAATAGGAATAAGAGTTCTTGCTCCTAATATCAACAGCAGTTTTGAAGGCTTTACGGTAAACGGAAATTCGATACGGTTCGGACTTCTCGCTATTAAAAATCTCGGAAAGGGATTCATCCGTACAATTATCGAAAAACGTGAGGGCGGCGGAAAGTTCACAAGTTTTTCTTCCTTCTGCAAGCGTGTGCACTCGAAAGAGTTCAACAGACGTGCCGTTGAAAGTCTTATAAAATGCGGTGCTTGCGACGGAATGGATTTGAACCGCAGACAGATGATTCATATGCTGCCTCTCATAATTGAACAGATAGATTCAGACAAAAATCGAAACTTTGTTGGTCAGATTGGTTTCTTTGATGAGGATTCAGGGTTTAATTTTTCATCGGAAATCACTGCACCTGAGCTTCCTGAACTGCCGCTCAGTGAGCTTCTTGCTTATGAAAAAGCTACAACAGGTTTGTATATTTCAGGTCATCCTATGGATGAATACCGTGAGCTCGGTGAAAAAATCCGTGCTGATAAAATTTCTGATATTCTTTCAGGAAAAGAGAAGTATACCGATAACAGCAGGGTTAAGATATACGGCATAATCTCACGCATCGAAAAGAAGAATACAAAGAATAATCAGGTTATGTGCTTTATTGATGTCGAAGACATAACCTCCGGCATAGAATGTATTGTCTTTTCAAGGCTTTATGCAGATAAGATTCATCTTCTTTCAGTCGGTACAATTGTTCTGATTGAAGGAAAACTCAGTATGCGTGAAGACAGAGAACCGTCAGTTATCTGCGAAAGCATTTCTCCTAATCCGAAAAATATTGAAAAGACTGAAAAAGAAGTAAAGAAGAATCAGCGAAAAGGATTGTTCCTTCGTATAAGCAGTAAGGTTTCACCGGAAATGAGAAAAACTGAACTGCTTCTGCAGATTTTTGAGGGTGACTATCCTGTCTATGTATATTATGAAGATACAAAGAAGTATGAAGCTTCAGGCTTTGTAAAACTGAATGAACCGATGCTTAATGAAATGAAGATTATTCTCGGTGATGATAACATTGTTGTAAGATAATGTTCATACTTTCGATGATTTCTTTCAAGATTCTTGACTTTTATATCTTTTAGTGTATAATTTATTAGGATAATTAAATCAGAAGTTAATCATACAGGAGGACATAATTATGATTAAGACTATTGGTGTATTGACAAGTGGCGGTGACGCACCCGGTATGAATGCTGCAATCAGAGCAGTTGTACGTGCAGCATGCGAGCTTGGTATGAAGGTTTACGGTATCAGAAGAGGCTATAACGGTCTTATGGAAGATGATATGTATGAAATGAACCTTCGTTCAGTTTCAGATATTATCAACAGAGGCGGTACAATTCTTTATTCTGCAAGAAGCCCTCGCTTCAAGACAGAAGAGGGTATGGCAGATGCAATTAATAATTGCAAAAAAAGAGGTATCGAAGGTCTTGTTGTAATCGGTGGTGACGGTTCATTCAGAGGCGCAAGAGACCTTTCACTCAGAGGTATTCCCTGTGTTGCTATTCCCGGCACAATTGACAATGATATCGGTTGCTGTGATTACACAATCGGTTATGATACTGCTATGAACACAATTATGCAGATGGTTGACAGAATCAGGGATACAGCTGAATCACACGACCGTTGTGCAGTTGTTGAAGTAATGGGCAGAGGTGCAGGTTATCTTGCACTTAATGCAGGTGTTGCTTGCGGTGCTACAACAATTCTTATTCCTGAAATTCCTTACGATTTCGACCGTGATGTAATCGAAAGAATGAAGAGAGCTCAGAAGAGTAACAAGGTTCACTTTGTAATCGTTGTTTCAGAAGCTATCGGCGGCGTTGAAGAAATGGCAAAGAGAATTCAGAATGAAACTGGTGTTGAAGCAAGAGCGACTATTCTCGGTCATGTACAGCGTGGCGGTTCACCAACAGCTAAGGACAGAATCGTTGCAAGCCAGATGGGCTTCCGTGCAGTTCAGCTTCTTAAAGACGGCGTTGGTAACAGAGTTGTTGCTATGAGAAGAGAAAACATCGTTGACTACGATATCTTTGAAGCTCTTCTTATGAAGAACACAATTGACCTTGATATGAACAAAATGAACTGCGACATTTCTATCTAAGTTTCTTAATCGGAGGATTGTCTGATGGCAGAGGGTAAAGTGAACATTCATAAAGATCACCGCAAAAAGGTTAAAGACAGATTTTTTGAATGCGGATTTACAGGTATGCCGGATCACAATGTACTTGAAGCAATTCTTTTTCTTGGTATTCCGCAAAAGGATACAAACCCTATAGCTCATGAACTTATTGACACTTTCGGTTCTTTTTCAGGTGTTCTTGAAGCCAAAAAGAGTGATCTTCTTAAAATTAAAGGTATGACTGAAAGTGCTGCTTTTGCGATTATGTCATATTTACCTGTTAACAGAAGGTATATCGAATCCTTGCAGAAGAAAAAGCCTGTTTTTGAAACCAATGATGAAATCATCGAGTTTCTGAGACCCTTGTTCTTTGAGAAGAGCACTATAGAAAGAGTTTTTGTTCTTTGTTTTGACAGTAAAAACAGAATGATTGCCTGCAGAAATATCTGTGACGGTGACATTTCTTCAGCTCTTTTTGATGTTCGTGAACTTACCAGAGTTGTTCTTGAGGTCAACGCTCAGAAAATCATAGTTGCTCACAGTCATCCTCACGGTGTGGCTCTTCCTTCGAGGGAAGATATATCAACCACAAAGCTTATATATGAAATGATGAAGTTTATCAAGGTTCATCTCGATGATCATCTGATAGTTACAGATACAGGTTATATGTCAATGGCAAAGAGCAGACATTATACTCATATTTTTCATGGTCTGGAACCTATTAATTTTGATGAATGAATTAATCAGCCCGATTAACTGTCGGGCTGAATTTTTTTAATAAAAGTGTTGATTTAAGTTCCGTAATGGGGTATAATAACAACGAACATTTGTACGAAGAAAGGTGGGAGTGTTATGGGCGATTTCAAGCTTGTAAGTGACTATAAGCCGACAGGCGATCAGCCTGAGGCTATAAAGGCTATTGTTGAAGGTCTGCAGAATGGCTATAAAGAGCAGACTCTTATGGGCGTAACAGGCTCAGGTAAGACTTTTACTATGGCTAATATCATTGAAAAAATGAACAGACCCACTCTTGTTCTTGCTCATAACAAAACTCTTGCAGGACAGCTTTGCAGTGAATTTAAAGAATTTTTCCCTGAAAATGCTGTTGAATATTTTGTATCCTATTATGACTATTATCAGCCGGAAGCTTATATCCCGACTACTGATACTTATATTGAAAAGGATTCTGCTATCAATGACGAAATTGATAAATTGCGCCATTCTGCAACCTCAGCTCTTTCGGAGCGAAGAGATGTAATTATCGTTGCAAGTGTTTCCTGCATTTACACTCTCGGTAATCCTATAGATTACCGTAATATGGTCATTTCATTGCGACAGGGTATGGAGAAAAACAGAGATGAGCTTATAAATAAGCTTGTTGAAATTCAATATGAGCGCAATGATATTAATTTTATTCGTAATAAGTTCAGAGTAAGAGGCGATGTTGTTGAAATTTATCCTGTTTACACAAGCGATACTGCAATAAGAGTTGAGTTTTTCGGTGATGAAATTGACAGAATTTCCGAGATAAACCCTCTTACGGGTGAAATTAAAAATGTTGTTTCTCATGTTGCAATTTATCCTGCTTCTCACTATGTTGTCAGCCATGATAAGCTTGAAGGTGCACTTCAGGAAATCAGATATGAAATGGAAGAGCGGGTAAAGGAATTTACAAGTCAGGGTAAGCTTCTTGAAGCTCAGCGAATTAAGGAAAGAACCCTCTATGACCTTGAGATGCTCAGAGAAACAGGCTTCTGCAAAGGTATTGAAAATTATTCAAGAATTATGTCGGGAAGACCTGCAGGTGAAGCTCCTTTCACGCTTCTCAATTACTTTCCTGATGATTTTCTTCTTTTTGTTGATGAATCCCACGTAATGCTGCCTCAGGTAAGAGCTATGTACGGTGGCGACAAATCAAGAAAAGACAGCCTTATAGAGTATGGCTTCAGACTGCCTTCCGCATATGATAACAGACCGCTCAAATTTGATGAATTTTACTCGATGGTTGGGCAGAAGGTGTTTGTAAGTGCAACACCGGGTACTTTTGAAAAAGATAAAAGTGTTCAGATAGTTGAGCAGATAATCAGACCGACAGGCCTTCTTGACCCAATTATAACAGTAAAACCCACAGAAGGACAGATTGACGATCTTGTCAGCGAAATCAATATTCGTACTGAGCGCAATGAAAGAGTTCTCATAACAACGCTTACCAAGAAAATGGCAGAATCCCTGACAGATTATCTTGACAATCTTGGAATCAGGGTCCGTTATCTGCATTATGATGTTGATACGATGGAAAGAATGGAACTTATCAGAGATTTGCGTCTTGGTGAATTTGATGTTCTTGTTGGCATCAACCTTCTTCGTGAGGGACTTGATATTCCTGAAGTCTCACTTGTTGCTATACTTGATGCAGATAAAGAAGGCTTTCTCCGTTCCGAAACTTCACTTGTGCAGACAATAGGCCGTGCCGCAAGAAACGCTAACGGTGAAGTAATCATGTATGCAGATAAAGTTACTCCGTCTATGGAATATGCGATAAGCGAAACGGCAAGACGAAGGAAAATTCAGAATGAGTATAATAACAAAAACGGCATCACCCCCACAACTATTATAAAAGAAGTCAGAGATGTTCTTGAAATATCCAAAAAGGGTGATGATGCTGAAAAAAGCTTTAAGAAGATGTCACGTACCGACAGAGAAAAGCTTATCAGTCAGCTTACTTCTGAAATGCGTGAAGCAGCTAAAATTCTTGAGTTTGAACATGCAGCGTATCTGCGTGATAAAATCGAAAAACTAAAATCATTTAAATGACAGGCAAGGTGTAATATGTCACATAAAAATCTGATAATAAAAGGTGCAAGGGAACATAATCTCAAAAATGTAGATCTCACGATCCCCAGAGATAAGTTTGTCGTATTTACGGGCCTTTCGGGTTCAGGTAAATCTTCACTTGCGTTTGATACAATTTACGCGGAGGGACAAAGGCGTTATGTTGAGTCTTTGTCATCCTATGCACGACAGTTCCTCGGTCAGATGGAAAAGCCTGATGTGGATTATATAGAAGGTCTTTCACCTGCGATTTCTATCGATCAGAAAACCACTTCAAAAAATCCACGTTCAACTGTCGGTACAATTACTGAAATATATGATTACTTCCGCCTTCTGTACGCAAGAATAGGCGTACCTCATTGTCCGGTCTGCGGAAGAGAAATCAAGCAGCAGACTATTGACCAGGTTGTTGAAAAAATTCTTGAGCTTCCCGAAGGAACCAAAATTCAGCTTCTCGCACCTATTGTAAGAGGCAGAAAAGGTGAGTATGTAAAAGAACTCGAATCTGTCAGAAACTCAGGCTTTGTTCGTGTGCGTGTTGACGGTATAATCTATGATTTATCCGAACAGATAAAGCTTGAAAAAAATAAAAAGCATACAATTGAAGTTGTTGTTGACAGACTTGTTATTAAAAGTGAAATCAAATCAAGACTTGCCGATTCGATTGAAACTGCAACCAAGCTTTCGGAAGGCTTACTTAATGTAGATGTTATCGGAAGTGATGAACTTACTTTTTCTCTGAATTATGCCTGTCCTGAACATGGTGTAAGTCTTGGTGAAATAACACCCAGAATGTTTTCGTTCAATAATCCGTACGGTTCATGTAAAAAGTGTTCAGGACTTGGTCAGTTTATGGAGGTTTCACCATCGCTTGTTATCCCTGACAGAAAGCTGTCGATAAGGCAGGGGGCGATTAAAGCTACGGGCTGGCAGTGTAAAGATGAATCAGGAATCGCAGGTATGTATTTCTCAGCCTTAGGAAACAAATACAGCTTTACTCTTGATACACCGATTGAGGACATTTCTCAGGAAGGCTTCGATGCAATTCTGTATGGTACCAACGGTGAAAAAATGAAAATGGAACGAAGCACTTCTTTCGGCGGCGGTGTTTACTATACCGATTTTGAGGGTATCATCAATAATCTTAACAGAAGATTCACCGAGTCAAATTCAGAATATTCGAGAAAAGAAATTGAAAGTCTGATGTCAACCTGTGAATGTCAGGAATGTAAGGGCGCAAGGCTCAACAAAGAAGCTCTCGGTGTAACAGTCTGCGGCAAGAATATTCATGAGGTCTGTTCACTTTCAATTGTTGAATGTCTTGAGTTTATCGAAAGTCTTCCCAACAAACTGAGCAATCGCGAGATGATGATTGCCAACCTTATTCTGAAGGAGATTAAAGAAAGATTATCCTTCCTTGTCAGCGTAGGGCTTAACTATCTGACTCTTACAAGACAGTCGGGTTCACTTTCAGGCGGTGAAAGTCAGCGTATAAGACTTGCAACACAAATCGGTTCATCGCTTATGGGAGTGCTTTATATTCTTGATGAACCCAGTATAGGCCTGCATCAGCGTGATAATGACAAGCTTATTGCAACGCTTAAGCATCTTCGTGATATCGGTAATACACTTATTGTTGTTGAACACGATGAAGATACAATGCGACAGGCTGATTATGTTGTTGATATCGGACCGGGAGCCGGTATTCACGGCGGTGAAGTTGTTTGTGCAGGTACTGTTGATGATATTATAAACTGCGAAAAATCGATTACGGGGCAGTATCTTAGCGGAAACAAATTCATACCAATACCTGAAAAAAGAAGGCAGGGCAACGGCAAATCAATAAAAATTTATGATGCTTCTCAAAATAATCTCAAAAATGTAAATGTAGAAATACCTCTCGGAAAATTTGTGTGCGTTACAGGTGTTTCGGGCTCAGGTAAATCTTCACTCGTCAATGAGGTTCTTTTCAAGCATCTTTCCAACGAGCTTAACGGCTCAAAGAAAATTCCGGGCAGATTCAGAAAAATGGAAGGTGTAGAAAATCTTGACAAGGTGATTGATATTGATCAGTCGCCTATAGGCAGAACTCCACGTTCAAATCCTGCAACATATACAGGTGTGTTCGGTGATATACGTGAACTTTTTGCTGCAACACCTGATGCAAAAGCTAAAGGCTTTACTGCCAGCCGATTTTCATTCAATGTGAAAGGCGGCCGTTGTGAGGCTTGTCAGGGTGACGGTATTGTTAAAATTGAAATGCACTTCCTTGCAGATATTTATGTTCCTTGCGAGGTGTGTAAAGCAAAGCGATACAACAACGAAACTCTGTCAGTTAAATATAAAGGAAAATCAATTTATGATGTGCTTGAAATGACTGTTGAAGAGGGAATGATGTTCTTCGAAAACATTCCTAAAATTTATCGTAAGCTTAAAACACTTTATGATGTCGGTCTCGGATATGTAAAAATAGGTCAGCCTGCAACCACTCTTTCAGGTGGTGAGGCACAGCGAGTCAAGCTTTCAACTGAGCTTTCAAAAATCGCTACAGGCAGAACGATTTATATTCTTGATGAGCCTACAACAGGCCTTCATACTGCTGATGTTCACAGACTTATCAATGTTCTTCAGGAGCTTGCAGACAAAGGTAATACGGTTGTTGTGATTGAACACAATCTTGATGTAATCAAATCGGCGGACCACATCATCGACCTCGGACCTGAAGGCGGTGACGGCGGCGGAATGATTATTGCTGAGGGTACTCCCGAAGAAATTGCTGCTAACGAAAAATCTTATACCGGACAGTACCTTGAAAATGTGATGAGATGATTAATCTGCACTGCTGTTTTAAATAATAGCAGTGCAGATTTGTTTACTGTTTATTAAATATAAAAAGTCTGAATCAGTATTGCCTTTTCTTATAAAAAGTGATACAATAATCCTTATGAAAAATTAAAACAAAAGGAGAGAAAAAATGAAAAACAAATCATTCTTTCACAAACTCTTCGGCACAACTCCCGGTGTTGGCGTTCAGCCGAAAGAAGCAATTGCCTATAGTATAACAGGTATTGGTCAGAACTTTATCTGTACAATTATCGGCTCTTATCTCACTATCTTTTTAACTGATGCACTTCTTTTCGGTGCAAGTGATGTTAAAATCGGTGCAATTTCAGGTACAATGGCTGTTGCATATCTTATGCTTGCAACAAGAATTTTTGACGCATTCAACGATCCTATTATGGGTAGTATTGTTGATAAGACCCGTACAAAATGGGGTAAATGCCGCCCTTATCTTAAATGGATGGCTATTCCCATCGGTATTACAACAATTGTTTGCTTCCTGCCGATGTTCCAGGCTAAAGCTCTTTCAACTTTTGTTATTATATCCACCATTTATGTTGTATGGTCAGTTGTTTACACAGTTGCTGACGTTCCTTACTGGGGCCTTTCAACCTGTCTTACAAATGACACAACCGTAAGAGGTAACATTCTCACAGTTGCACGTCTTGCTTGTACAGTCGGTGCAGGTATCGTTACAGTTGGTGTGCCTATTATCACAGATGCACTTACAGCAAAGTTCAAGTATACAGATTCAGCTGAACACATTGCTCAGATTATGTCAGATTACGGTGTTGATGCTGAAGGTGCTAAGAGCTTTATCGGTACTGTTATGATGAATTCTGTTGAAGCTAACGCTAACACTCTTAAGTGGATTTACTTTATCTGTGCAGTTGTTTTTGTTGTTATTGCAATGCCTATGTTCTTCTACGGCTTCAAGAACACAAAAGAAAGATTTACTGCTGAAGGCGAAGCTCCTTCATTCGGTCACAACATCAAGCTTCTCTTCAAGAACAAGGAACTTCTTCTTATCGTTCTTTCAGGTATTCTCGGCGGTGCAAGAATGGTTTACTCATACACAGGCGGTCTTTACTTCGCTAAGTATATTCTTCAGAATGAAGGCCTCTATGGTATTATTACACTTCTTGTTGTTCCCGGCGGTCTTGTAGCGTCACTTCTTGTTCCCTGGTGCACAAAGAAGTTCACGAAGAAATATACCTATATCATGATTCATCTCTTCGGCGGTATCGTAATGGCAATTATGTATTTTGTCGGTTACGATGCTCCCTGGAAGCTTATCGTATGTGCAGTCGGTCTTGTTCTTCTCGGTCTTCCTCAGGGTGTTAACAACATTATGACTTACGCTATGATTGGTGACACTGTTGACTACCTTGAATGGAAAACTGGTGAAAGAGGCGAGGGTATCTGCTTTGCAATGCAGACTCTTATCAACAAAATCGGTATGGCAGTCGGCGCATTCATCGGCGTTATGTCAATGAGCATTGCAGGTATCAATACTGAAACAGGCACAGTTGAATCACCCAACGCACTCTGGAATGTTCTTATCCTTTCAGGTGTAATCAGTATGTTTGCATGTGCAGTTCCCATGTTCTTCTACACACTTACAGAAAAGCGTCAGAGAGAAATGGTTGCTGAAATCGAAGCTCGTAAAGCAGCTGCTAAATAAAAATATATAAAATTTATGGGGCTGCATATTATTCTGCAGCCCTGTTATGCAATAAAGGAGAATTTTTATGGAGAAAAAATGGTATAAAGAAATGTCTGTTTATCAGATATGGCCCCGTTCCTTCTGTGACGGTAACGGAGACGGAATCGGTGACCTTAAGGGCGTTCTTTCTAAGCTTGATTACATAAAAGAGCTTGGTGTAGATGCTATCTGGTTTTCACCCCTTTATCCGTCACCAAATGCTGATTACGGATATGATATTGCAGATTACAGAGATATTTCAAAGGAATACGGAACTCTTGATGAGTTTAAAACTGTTATTGAAGAATGTCACAAGCGTGGGCTTAAGGTTATTATGGACCTTGTTGTAAATCATACCTCAAACGAACACGAATGGTTCAAGGAGAGTATTAAAGGTGAGGATAATCCTTACCACGATTACTATTTCTGGAGAAAGGGCAGAGCACCCGGTAAAGAGCCTAACAACTGGCTTTCAACCTTCCAGGGTAAGGCTTGGGAATATTGCAAAGAGCTTGACAAGTATTATCTCCATGTTTTTGCAAAAGAACAACCTGACCTTAATATGGACAATCCGAAGGTAAGAAAAGAAGTTAAGGATATTATCCGTTTCTGGCTTGACATGGGTGTTGACGGTTTCAGAGAAGATGTTATTACATTCATTTCAAAGAAACCCGGCTTACCTAATGGTTTCCCGTTACCTACAGCTTGTGGTATTGAGCATTACTCAAACGGTCCGCACCTTCGTGAATACCTTCGTGAGTTCAAGGAAATCTATGATGAATATGATTGCTTTACCGTTGGTGAAGCACCTATGATGACACCTAAAAAGGCTCTTCAGTTTATTGAAGAGGGTGACGATCAGCTTCTTAATATGATGTTCCATTTTGAGCATATGAACTGTGACAATATTATTACCAACTGGATTGTCACACCCTTCAGAAGAGGCAGACTCAAAAAAGTATATAATAATTGGCAGACAAAGCTCTATAAGAAGGCTTGGAATGCAAACTATCTTGAAAATCACGATCAACCCAGAATTATTTCACGTTACGGAAGTGAAGAATACCGTACGGAAAGCGGAAAGATGCTTGCTACAATGTATATCTGTCAGAGCGGTACACCTTTCATCTATCAGGGACAGGAAATTGGCATGACCAACCCGAAGATTACAGAAATCGAACGCTATAAGGATGTATCTTCAATCAATACTTATGCGCTTTTCAGAAAGCTTGGCTTCAGTGATAATCTTACAATGAAGTTCTGTATGTATGCGTCAAGAGATAATGCAAGAACACCTGTACAATGGTCTGCAGAAAAGAATGCTGGATTTACAACAGCCGATGAACCCTGGTTTGAAATTAATCCTAACTATACAGAGATTAATGCAGAAGCTGAACTTGCTAATCCTGATTCAATCCTTAACTATTACAAGAAGATTCTTCGTTTCCGTAAAGAAAATGACATTGTAAAGTACGGTGACTTTGAACTTCTCGATACCGACAACAAGATTTTTGCCTATATCAGACATTATGAAAACAAGAAGATGCTTGTAATTTGTTCACTTACTGACGAAGAAAAGCCTGTAAGAATCAATCCTCAGGACTTCAAGATGGACGAAGCAGAGCTTGTGCTCTGGAATTATGAGAGCAACCCGGTTATTCATAACGGATTTATGTCGAAGCCTTACGAAACAAGAGTTTATCTTGCGGATATGTAAAAGAAAAATCCCTCGCAGCTGCGAGGGATTTTGTGCTTTTCAATTTATTTAATAACCGATATATTGAGCAAACAGCATAAGTGCTATTGCAGCTGCAAATTCTGCAGTAAAAAGCTTCCAGGTTATCTTTATGTATTTTCCGTATGAAATACCGAGCATACCGAGAGAAATCATCAGAAGACCGTTTGTAGGGAAAAGAACGTTGCAGAAACCGTCACTGATACAGAATGAAAGAATAAGGTTCTGTTCTCCGATGCCAACCATATTGACAAGAGGGAGGAGAATCGGCATAAGAAGAAAAGCTTTTGCTGTTCCGCTTCCGATGAAGAATTCAAAAACGCAAATTACAAAGAAGATAAAAATTACCGAAACATATGCATTCTGATCTTTAATCAGGTCATATACGTAATAAAGCATTGTGTCGATAATCATACCTTGCTTAAGTATGTAGGTTACGCAGATAATAAGAATTATCATCGGTACAACAGGAAGAACAGTCTTGATTCCTTCCGAAAAGGTCGATTTAAGATCTTTTTTACTCATACCCGAAAGAATACCGGCTCTTATACCGCCAACCGTAAAAAGAATTGTCATAGAAACAAGAGGCATATAGCCGATTATATCTGAAATTGTTGCGTTGTCAATGAAGATGTTAGCAACAAGGCAGATGATAGTTATAATAAGAACTGTGAGAAGAGCTTTTCCGAAAGCTCCTGCGCCTTTTGAAAGAGCTTTGTTTCCGAGCAGGGCTGATGAATCGTTTTCAACTGCATATCTTTCTCTGAGTTCGGCATCAGTTTCATAACAGAGTGATTTCTGGGGATTCTTTTCAATTCTCTTTGCGTATAAAAGGAAAAATACAGTGAGAATTGAGTAAATAACGATGAACACAACAATTCGGTAACCTACACCTGAGAACATCGGAAGATCAGTCATTGACTGCACAACACCGACATTGAAGGGATTAAAGGTTGCTGCTGAATAACCGAAGGCAACTGAAAGAAGACTCATTCCGAGACCGACAAAAGAGTCCCAACCGAATGAAAGTGCAATCGCAATTGCAAAGGGGACTAGTGTTATTGATTCTTCAAGTACACCTGCAAATGAACTGAGAAGCATACATGCAAGGATAAGAGCTGCAAGCAGAAAATATTTTTTCTTTTCAAACTTATTCACAAGCAGACACATCATATATTTCATAACGCCGCTTTTTGAAAGAATAAGGAAAGTACCGCCGATAAAAGTAATTACAAGAATTATGATAACACCTGTCATAGCTGATGATGTATCAAAAATAAAAGCTTCAACAGGGGAGATGAATACTCGCCAGAAACTGTATCCGACATCACTTTTTGCTATTTCGTGATATGTGCCGTTGATTATTGCACCGGTTTCATCAAGATCATAAGCACCTGACGGAATGATCTGTGTAAGTATACCGCCTAAAATCATAATTCCGATGAGTATTGCTGTAACACCCATCACCGTTTTTTTGCTTATTTTTATACCAATACTGTTTTCATTTTCCATTTCTGATCCACCTTATATTAAAATTTCAACTTCAATCGGTTCTCTCTTCACATAAAACGTAAGCTTCTGAAATCCGCATCTTTTTGCGATAAGAATACCATCCTTCAACCCTTCACCGACCTCGTGCGCTCTGTGAGCATCGGATCCTATGGTAAGCTTTGTTCCTCCAAGCTCTCTGTACCGTCTGACAATTGCTTCTTCAGGCATTGTTCTTCCCAGTGGGTGCCTGAGCCCGGAGGTGTTTATTTCAATAGCTTTGCCGTTTCTGATTATTTCTTTAAGCAGATTATCTGTTGCAGTCTGAATTTTGCTGTAATCAAAATCTATTATGTACTTGCCCTGAATTCTTCTCATCGGAGCAGTAAGATGAGAAAGACAGTCACAGCCTTTCCAATTTGCAACCTCACAAAGCTGTGAGAAATAATTATTCATAAATTCATAAACTTCAATTTTGTCGTATTCGATGTCTTTGATATCTTTGCCGTCAAACCCGTTTGGTGTGTGAATACTGCCAAGAATATAATCATAGTTTTTATCACTTACAATCTTATCAGCAAGTGCGTAATCACTTGCTGGCTGACCGATTTCAAGGCCTATAAGAACAAGAAGCTGACCTCTGAATGCTGCCTTGGCCTTGCTGCATTCAAAAAATGAATGCAAAACCATATCATTATACTTATCTTTATAGAATGTGTCAACCTCACAATGGTCAGTAAAAGCAATCGCACCCAGATTTTTCTGAACAGCCTGTTCGCAGATGTACATTGGTGAATGTACACCGTCAGGTGAATTGTCAGTATGCACATGCATGTCTATAAGACGTTGAGTTTTCAAAATATTCGTCTCCTTCATAAAATTCATAGATATTATACATTATAATGAAAAAATATGCAATATATAAATTGAAATTTGCATATTTTTTGCAAGTTTTCTTCGGTTGACAAACAAAATCAATAATAGTATAATCAAAAACAACATTAGTTGAAGGAATAATTGATATGAACAGCTTTTTTTATGATGAAATTTCTGCTTTAAATACGGCTTTTAAAAGTGCTGAAAAAACAGTTGAAATGATCGGAGACTGCTTCGGTCTGGGTAAATATGTATCCGAGCTTTCAAAAAGAAGTGCCGATAGAAAAGAAAAGGTGATGCTTTTCACTTTGGATTTCGCAAAAGAAAACAACTTTTCAGCTGATGATTTCTTCAAAGATTTAAAAGCAGGAACAGAACTTGTTTTTATTGAAGTTGCTGCTTTTGAAGACGGTTTTCCTGACGGTGTTACAGCTTTGGCTGAAAGAGAGCTTGGTTCACTTGTGAGTTATGATAGCAGATTCAGAACAGCTGATAAAATCTGCAGGTTTGAAAATGAACTGAAAAAATACACAGACAGTTATAATATAAAAGTTTTGAGATATACAAATATTTATGGGCCTGAATGTATTTCTTCGGGAACATTAAGTTTAATCTTCGAGTTTTACAGAGAATACAAGCAGATTGAACTTTCCGTATGTGACTACAGAAGCTATATTTCTGTAAGCTATATTTCAACTGTTATATCTGATATTTTATCCGTAATACGTTACGGCAAAAGAGGAAATATATATAATGGCACAAATTCAGTGTGTACAGTTGCTGAAATCAAAAATATAATGTACAAGCTATTTGCATCTGAAGGAGCTTCTCTTAAATTCAATGAAGCAGATGACATAGGTGATTGTTATTCTGCCTTGTCTTGCCGGAAAATTGGTTGTATTTATAAAGCTGCTCCTGTTTCGCTTGAAGAATCACTTTGTAAAACCTTGTGTGACAATGAAGATTTTTATCTTGACGAGAATCTGAAAAAAATTTATGATGGCAAGATCAATTACATAAGAGAAGAAGAAAAATCAATTCTTCTTGAAGTTGACCGCATCTGCAAAAAGCATAACATCAACTATTATCTTGTGGGCGGGTCTTTACTTGGCGCTGTCAGACACAGTGGATTCATCCCGTGGGATGATGATGTAGATATCTGTATGCTCCGTGAGGATTTTGAAGTTTTCAGAAAAGTGTGTCCTTCCGAGCTTTCAGAAAAATACGCCTATCAATCATACCGCAACGAAAAAACTACTCATTATATCTACGATAAAATCAGACTTAAGGGTACATATTTCAGTTCTGAGCATTCAGGAAAATATGATAATATGCAGAACGGCATTTTTATGGATATTTTTGTTTTTGATAAAACTTCAAATATAAAATTACTGCAGAAGCTTCACGTGTTCTTTATTGTAATGCTCAGACGCCTGATACATATCAGATGGACTGAAGAGCCGGTTACAGGTAAGTTTGCTTTTATTTCAAAGCTTATTCTTCCTCTTGTATGTCTTTTGCCTTATAGCTTTTATCATAAGTTTTTTGAGTTCGTTCTCAGGTTCTATGAAAAGAACATAAAAAGCAGATTCGTTCTTGACGGAATAGGTCTCTATGTTAAAAAAGGAGCATTGCCTTTATCCTGGGTGACAGGCAATAAGCTTGTAAGCTTTGAAGGAATGACTTTGCCCGGAGTCAGCGATAGCAACTCTTATCTATCAATGTGGTATACCGATGATTATATGACTCCACCGGTGCTTTCAAAAAGAATGTCAGGTCATAGTTTTTCAAGACTTGATTTAGGTGAGTATCTATATAATAAAGGTGAAAACAAAGAAATTTCCCTCGAAGGTGAGCTTTACGACAAATAATTCTTTGATACAGACTTAAAATCTATAAGTCTGTATCTTTTTTATATATGATATTTCTTGACATAGGCATTCAAAAATAGTATTATATGATATAATACCTTTATTATGGGTAATTATAATCTTATATTAAAATTTATGGATTCTGATATATAAACTACAATAAAGAAAACAATAATTCAGTAAAGGAGTGAATGTAACAAAAATGAACAATAAGAAACAGAACAATGAAAAAGCTGTACAGAACAGACAGCAGAACAAGTCGCAGTCAAAAGCTCAGAATAAACAGCAGAATAAGCAACTGCCGAAAGCGCAGGATAAACAGAATAAACAGCAGCCGAAAGCTCAGGAAAAGCAACAGAATACGAATAGCAATAATAAAAGTCAGAAAGGCAAAGCGAGAAAAATTACAAAGCCTTTTTACTATAAAAATAAAAAGTCTTCACATTCTAAAAACAAGGATACAAATATTACAAAAGAGGAAAAGAAGGTTATTCCTTCAGCACCGATAAAAATTGCTTTTCTCGGTGGTCTCAATGAAGTCGGAAAAAACATAACCTTGTTTGAGTATGAAGATGAAATTGTCCTTGTGGATTGCGGATTAGCATTCCCCGATGAGGATATGCCGGGTATTGACCTTGTAATTCCTGATTTCACTTATATCGATAAAAATGCCGATAAAGTCAAGGGTATATGTATCACACACGGTCACGAGGATCATATCGGCTCACTTGCATACCTTCTGAAAAAGGTTAATATTCCCGTTTACAGTACAAGACTTACAAACGGCCTTATTGAAGGCAAGCTTAAGGAACACGGTCTTCTTTCATCAGCAAAACTTAATGTCGTAAAACCGGGTGATATTGTAAAATTCGGGAAATTCAGTGTTGAATTCATTCATGTGAATCACTCAATTCCTGATGCGGTTGCTCTTGCTATTAAGTGCGGTGCAGGAACAATTGTGCATACCGGTGACTTTAAAATTGATACAACTCCTATCGACGGTGAAATGATTGATATTGCACGCTTTGCTGAAATCGGCAAAGAGGGCGTTCTATGTATGATGGCTGACTCGACCAATGCAGAGCGTCACGGTTACACCGAGAGCGAAAGCAAGGTCGGAGATTCTTTTGAAATGCTTTTCAGAAAAGCTGAAAACAGAAGAATTATCGTTGCCACCTTTGCTTCTAATATTCACAGAGTGCAGCAGATTATCAATGTTGCAAAAATGCTCGGCAGAAAGGTTGCTCTTTCAGGCAGAAGTCTTGAAAATGTTGTTGCAATCGGTGCCGATCTCGGATATCTCGATGTGCCCGAAGGAATCCTTATCAAGCTCGATATGATCAATCAGTACGCAGAAAATGAAATAGTTCTTATTACAACAGGCAGTCAGGGTGAACCGATGTCTGCTCTTACAAGAATGGCTTTTTCTGATCACAGAAAGGTTGTAATCGGTCCTAACGATTATGTAATAATTTCAGCAAATCCCATTCCCGGTAACGAAAAGACTGTCAGCCGTGTTGTAAATGAACTTATGAAGCGTGGCGCAGAAGTTGTATACGAAAAGATGTATGACGTTCATGTTTCGGGTCATGCCTGCCGTGAAGAGCTTAAGCTTATGATGGGTGTGGTTAAACCGAAATATTATATCCCTGTTCACGGTGAACAGAAGCATTTACAAAAGCATGCTGAGCTTGCTGAAGCGGTAGGTATTCCGTCGGAGAATATAGTTCTTGCAGATAACGGCAAGGTTGTTGAAGTAAGCAATGATTCTATCAAGTGCACAGCTACTGTACCTGCAGGACAGATTTTTGTTGACGGCAGCGGTGTCGGTGATGTGGGTTCAGTTGTACTTCGTGACCGAAAGCATCTTGCAGAAGACGGTATCATCATTATTGTTGCTACAATAGATTCGGCAAGCGGTGAGCTTGTTTCAGGTCCTGATATAGTTTCAAGAGGCTTTGTTTTTGTCAGAGAATCAGAGGAGCTTATGAGTCAGGCGAGAAATACTGCTTTTGAAACTCTTGAAAGATGTCACAGCAGAAACATTTATGATTGGGGCACTATTAAGAGCAGAATCCGTGATGATGTTTCAAAGCTTATGTATGAAAAGACAAAAAGAAGTCCGATGGTTCTTCCGATAATTATGGAGATTTGAACTTATGAAAAAAGTCTGGAAAATATATGATGCTTCATTGCTGGGTTTTATAATTGCACTTATTATAGGCTTGTTCACTATGCGTTACAGTGTTATGCTCGGTGTTACAGAAATTGCATTAACTGTTGCTTTTGCAAGCTGGAAGTATCTTTATTTTAAAAAGAAAAAATCAAAGCTTCTTTATCAGGTCAAGATGGTTTCAGATGAGCTTGGTTTCGAAACAGGAAAGGCTTTTGAGTCTCTTGCAGTTGCGTGCAGCGTTGTTGAAGAGAACGGTGATATCGTTTGGCTCAACGACAAGTTTATTGAAACCTTTTCTCTTAGTGATAAAGACAGCTACACCAATATTGACCAGATTGTAAAGAAGAACAGTCTTGATAAGATTCTTCTTGAAAACGGTGCCAGAATAAGAGTCGGAAACTTATATTTCTCGGTTTATTCAAGTCCGATCAATCTTGAAAATGAAATTGTATTTCTGCTTTACTTTTTCGATGAAACAAAGCTTCGCTTAACAGAGAAGGAATTCTATGAGTCTAAACCTTCAATAATACTTACTGTTCTTGATAACGCTGATGAAGTTTTTGAGAATTTCAAAGAAAGCGAGTGTGCATCAATTTTCAGTGATCTTGATCAGATGATTGATGAGTGGGCGAACTCTTACGGGGCGCTTTGCAGAAAGTTTTCAAATGCAAGGTCTATGATTTTTGTTGAAGAAAAATCTTTGCAGAAAATGATTTCAAACAAATTTGAAATTCTTGATAAAGTCCGTGAGTATACATTCAACGGAAGGCTTACAGATTTAACCTTGTCAGTTGGTATAGGCAAAGCTGACAACATAATTGAAGCCAATGATTTTGCGAGAATGGCTATTGATATGGCACAGAGCCGTGGCGGTGACCAGGTCGCAATAAAACATGAAGAACAGTATAAATTCTTCGGTGGTGTTTCATCAGGCTTCGAAAAGAAAAATAAAGTCAGAACAAGACTTGTTGCAAAATCGGTTGCTGAATTCATTAAGGAAAGCAGCAATGTTATAGTTATGGGGCATCGTTATTCTGATTTTGATTCCTTCGGTGCTGCTGTCGGTGTTGCAGCAATTGCAAGACATTTTGAAAAGGATGTCAGAATCTGTGTTGACAGAAGAAACTCTCTTGCATATTCTCTTATCGATAAGTATGCAGAAGTAGGTTTTGAGGATGAATTGATATCACCTGAAAAGGCTGATGACTTTATCGAGAAAGATACTTTACTGTTTGTTGTTGACACTCACAGACAGGATTTCACTGAGTGTCCGTCGCTTCTTGACAGATGCGAAAAGGCAATAGTTATAGACCATCACAGAAAGGCGGTTGATTATATCGAAGATACGGTGTTGTTTTATCATATGCCGAACTCATCATCTGCTTGTGAAATGGTTGCTGAACTTTCTCAGTATGTTGACAGCCGTGATGTGATTGACGGTATAGAAGCTACTGCAATGTTGTCAGGTATTATGCTCGACACCAGAAATTTCATAATCCGTTCCGGAGTCAGAACCTTTGAAGCGGCCGCTTATCTGAAAAAGCGTGGAGCTAATACAGTTGAGTGTAAGAAGCTTTTTGCTAATGATATGGATGTATTCCGCCACAGAAACGCTATTATTGATAAGTCTGAAACTTATTGCAGCTGTGCAATTTCGGTTGCAGATCCCGAAACAGAGAATGTAAGACTTGTTACTGCACAGGCAGCTGATGAAATGATTAATATTGACGGCGTCAAGGCTTCATTTGTGCTTTATGATAACGGCGACAGTGTCAATATTTCTGCACGTTCATACGGTGAAATTAATGTGCAATTAATAATGGAGTATCTTGATGGAGGCGGTCATCAGACAATGGCTGCATGTCAGCTGCCCCATATATCTGCTGAAGAAGCAGAGGTTTTATTAAAAAATGCAATTGATGAATATTTCAGTAATTTATAAAGCGAGGTAAAATAATATGAAAGTTGTATTAAAACAGGATGTAAAAGGTCTCGGTAAAAAAGGCGAGCTTGTAAACGCATCAGACGGTTACGCAAGAAACTTCCTTTTCCCGAAGAATCTTGCAGTTGAAGCTAACGCACAGAATATGTCTGAGCTCAAAAACAGAGAACAGGCTGAAAAATACAGAATTGCTACTGAAACTGCAGCAGCAAAGGCTAATGCAGAAAAAATGTCAGGCAAAACAATCAAGCTTACTGCTAAAGCTGGCGCAAACGGAAAGCTTTTCGGTTCAGTAACTTCAAAAGAGCTTGCTGAAAAGATTGCTGACGAATTCGGTATCAAGGTAGACAAAAAGAAGATTTCCTGCGATGATATCAAGCAGTTCGGTACTTATGAATTTGAAGTGAAGCTTTATACAGGAATTTCTGCAAAGCTTTTTGTAATGGTAGGAGAATAATAAATAAAGCAGAGGTGAAAAACAATGGACGGAGTAAATACATTTGCTTCTCTTGATGAAGTTAATATGCCGTACTCCCTTGAGGCTGAGCAGGCTGTGCTCGGTTCAATTCTGCTTGAACCTTCATGTATAACCCAGGTTCTTATTCTTGTTAAACCTGAATATTTTTATCTTCCTCAGCACAGAGCTATATTTACAATAATGCAGGAAATTGATGCTCTCGGCGGTAAGATAGATCCACTTATAGTGCTTGAAAAGCTTAAAAGCAGCAAGGTATATGATGATGCATCAGGTAAGCAGTATCTTCTCACTCTTTCACAGATTGTACCTTCAACAGAAAATGTTGAGGCGTACTCAAAAATCATCCGTGAAAAGTATTATGTAAGATCACTTATCAATGTATCAAGGGATATTATCAATGACGCCTCCAGTTCATCAGAACCTGCCGATTCAATCCTTGAGGTTGCTGAGCAGAAGATATATGATATCAGACAAGGCAGAGTTACAAAGGGTCCTGCAAAAATTGGTGATATTATCGTAAATGAAGTATATGATAAACTTCAGAAGCTCAGTTCACCCGATAAAGATAAGTATAAGGGCTTTACAACCGGTTTCACAGATCTTGACAAAGCAATAACAGGTCTTAACCGTTCAGACCTTCTTATTATCGGTGCTCGTCCTGCTATGGGTAAAACCAGTCTTGCGCTCAATCTTGCAAGAAATACTGCAATGATGGGTAAGAAAAAGGTTCTTTTCTTCTCTCTTGAAATGACCAAGGAGCAGCTTGCTCAGAGAGTTCTTTCAACGGAAGCAAGAGTTGAAAGCACCAAAATGCGTACGGGTAATATCAGCGGTCAGGAATGGGCTAATCTTGCAACTGCGACCGCTCTTCTCAGTAATTGTGAGCTTTATTTCGATGATACTTCAAATATGACAGTATCTGAGATGAAGTCAAGAATCAGACGTTTGCGTGATGTAGATGCAGTTTTTGTTGACTATCTTCAGCTTATGAAAAGCGGTTCAAGAGTTGAAAGCCGTGTTCAGGAGGTTTCTGAAATAACAAGAAACCTTAAGCTTATGGCAAAAGACCTTAATATTCCGGTTGTTGTACTTGCTCAGCTTGCACGAAGCACTGAAGGCCGAGGCAAATCACACAGACCTCAGCTTGCTGACCTTCGTGAATCAGGTTCAATCGAGCAGGATGCTGATATTGTTATTATGCTTTACAGAGATGAATATTACGCAACCGAGAAGGATGACGGACCGGTTGTTGAAGACAGACCTGCAGTAAATGAAGCAGAATTTATCATTGCTAAAAACCGTCACGGTCCTACAACTACAGTTAAGGTAGCGTGGAACGGTGACTATACAATGTTCTCAAACCTGGAGACAATCAGAAATGATATGTAAAGTTAAAAACACAATTGAGAAACACGGTATGCTAAGCGGCATTAAGTCTGTTGCTGTCGGTGTTTCTGGCGGCGCAGATTCAATGTGCCTTATCGACATTTTAAGCAGAATTAAGGATGAATATGGTATAACTCTTAAAGCGGTTCATATCAACCATAATATCAGAGGCGCTGAGGCACTGAGTGATGCTGAACATGTAAAAACCTACTGCGAAAAAAACGGTGTTGAATTTTTACTTTTCAATGTTGATGTACCGTCACTTGGCAAAAAACTCGGTATCAGCGAAGAGGATTGCGGACGGAAAGTAAGGTATGATTGCTTTGCAAAATCAGGCTGTGATGCTGTTGCCACTGCGCATACAATGTCAGACTCTGTTGAAACCGTGATCTTTAATCTTGCAAGAGGCACGGGAAGTAAGGGACTTACAGGTATTCCTGCAACAAGAAAGCCTAATATCATCCGACCTCTTATCGATTGCACAAGAGCGGAAATTGAAAAATACTGCAAAGATAATTATATTGCTTTTGTTACAGACAGTACAAACCTTACTGATGATTATAAGCGTAATTATATCAGACACAATATTGTACCTGCACTTTCTGAAATCAATGCTTCTGCAGTAAATGCTGTTGCAAAGTCTGCTGAAATTCTTTCTGAAGAAAGTGATTTTATCCAGAATTGCGCATATGATCTGCTCAGAGAAGCTGCTGTTGAAGATGGCTATCTTATCAGAGCGTTTCTTTCTGCTCATTCTGCGGTAAGAAAACGTGCACTCAGAATTCTTCTCGGTGAGAGAATGTCGAAGACTGTTGAATACAAGCATATTATTCTTTCTGAAGAAGTAATTATGGGAAACAGAGGCAAAGCTGAACTTTCTGAAAATATTTTTGTTTCTGTTCAGAATGATAAGTTTTTGGTTTGTGGAAATGATTCTGTCTCTGATTCATGGCTTTCTGATATTACAGATAACACCTTTCGTTCACCTTATGCACAATATAAATTTGTTCGGTCAGAAAATCCGAACGGAATAGATATGGATAAAATCAAGAACAAGCTTGTTGCAACTTCAAGAAAAGACGGCGACAGGATATATATCAAAAAGCGAAAAATAACCAAAAGTCTTAAAAAGGCTTTTAATGAAATGAAGATACCTGCAACTGTAAGAAATGAAATTGCCGTATTAAGAGACGGTGAAAACATCGTCTGGGTTGAAGGTATAGGAACAGATGGTAACTATCTGCCTGATAAAAATTCAAAGAATGTATTTTCAGTTATAAAGGATGTGGGCAAAAATGCTTAATGACATTAAAGAAATTTTATTATCTGAAGAAGATATCGCTGAAATTGTAAAAGATATTGCTGATAAAATTAACGAGGATTATAAAGATAAAAACCTTTTGCTCGTTTGTGTGCTCAAGGGTTCAGTGTGCTTTATGTCTGACCTTATGAAAGCTATTAAAATACCTTGTAAAATTGATTTTATGGCTGCTAAGAGTTATGGAGCTTCAACAGAAACTTCGGGTGTTGTAAACATAACCTATGATCTTAAGTATGACATTGATGAGTATGATCTTCTTATTGTTGAAGATATTTTCGATAGTGGCAGAACACTTGAAAAGCTTACGAATGTGCTTAAAGCCCGTAATCCGAAAAGTGTGGAGTGTTGCTCACTCCTTGATAAACCTGACAGACGTGCTGAAGAAGTCAAACTTCAGCTTAAATATATCGGTGCAAAAATTCCTGATGCCTTTGTTGT
>JAZRJR010000051.1:0-23362 GCA_045645885.1 Acutalibacteraceae bacterium
TTGTTTTCTTCACGGTACTGAAGATGAGCTCTGATCTGCTCAACAGTTGAGCGTCTTCTGTCATCACAGAAGGGTGAAAGCTTCTTTGCACAGTCCTTGCAAAGATTGCCGTCTTCAAGCTTTCTGTTGCCGAGCATACCTATTTTTTCACCGCAGATGTCACAGTTTTTCTTATCAAAAAGTCCCATAATTAATTTCTCCTTTTAATTAAATAATTTTATATTTTTACGGCTTTGGTACTCTGCCGAATGAGTTACTTAAGTTTATTATTACTGAGCGTCGCTGTCATCGAAGATGTCACCGCATTCAGGACAGAACTTGGGAGGATTCTTCGGGTCTGCAGGCTGCCAGCCACATTTATCGCATCTGTAAAGAGGTGCATCAGCAGGCTTCTTACCGCCACATTCAGGGCAGAACTTACCTTTATTTACTGCACCGCAGGAGCAGGTCCAGCCTTCAGCCTCCTGAGGCTTGGGTGAGCCGCATTCGGGGCAGAATTTTCCGTTTACGGTAGCTCCGCAAGCACATTTCCATCCGCCTTCCTGAGGCTTGGGTTCAGGCTTTTTAGCTCCGCACTGAGGGCAGAAGTTGCCTGTTGCAGTTGCTCCGCAGGCACACTGCCAACCGCTTTGTGCAGGTGCTGACTGAGCTTGCTGCTGTGCCATCTGAGCCTGTTGCTGTGCCACACCTGCGTTATACATTGCCATAGGATCAAAGCCTGAGTTTGTACCCATAGCAGCATTCATACCCATAAAGCCCATCATAGCGCCGTTGGGGTTAGCTGCTGCAGCTTCCATAGCATTTGCTCTTGCATCTGCTTCTCTGCCTGCCATCATAAAGGGATTCGAGCCCATTGCCATTGCATCTTCCAACTGCTGTATCTTAGCTCTGTCTGCATCAGTAAGGTTGATGGGATTAAGAGCGATTGAGTGAACTGAAATACCTCTTCTCTCGGTCCAGGCAGTCTTAAGTGCATTGTTTACGGCATTTTTAAGCTCTGCTGTGTGTGCAGGAATCTGAGCCGGTCTGAGTTCAAGTGCCGAAAGCTCTGCAAAGGCAGGCTGAAGCGCATCGATAAACTCAACCTTAAGCTGACCGTCAAGCTCTGCTCTGGTATATTCGTAGGTGGCGTTACCGCACATCTCAGTATAGAAAAGAAGCGGGTCAGTAATCTTATAGGAATAAATACCGTTGCATCTTATCTGTACACTGCGGTAGAGGTTGAGTCTCTTATTTACAATCTCAAACTCAAAGGGATTAGGTGTGCCGAATTTATTGTCGAGAATTTCCTTTGTGTTGAAGTAGTAAACTCTCTGATCCTTGGGTGCTTCACCACCGTAGGTAAAACGCTTGCCGATATTCCTGAAGGTTGCCTTTACGCTCTCACCGAATGAGCCAGCAAAAATGCTTGGCTCTGTTGAAGCGTCATAGGTGAATTCACCGGGTTCAGCACAGATTTCAACTACCTTGCCCTGCTCAACGATAATCATGCACTGACCGTCAGCGACAACGATACCTGAGCCTGATGTGATAACGTTTTCGTCGCCCTTATAGTTTGATGAGCGACCTGTTGTTTTCTTCTGTCCCTTTCTCATAAGGACATCGTTGGGAAGTGAATCGCACACGAAGAATTCTTTCCACTGGTCAGCCATTACGCCGCCTGCAGCTCCGAGTGCAGCCTTAATAAGTCCCATATCAATTTCTCCTTTTTATGTAAATTTTATTTAATCTCTCATTGCTGAGAATAATTAACCTAATGAATTTGTGACATAAATTGTGTGGTCTATGCCGTGACCGGGATATTCATAAATCTCGGTCTGCTCTTCGTTGCTGTAAAGAGCAATTTCCACACCTGCGAGCAGTTCAAGCTTCCATTCAGAGGGTACACTCAGAACAACTTCATTTCTGATAACCTCGTCAAAATCATATAGTTCACTGTTAACGGTGATGCTCTTTCTTTCGCCATCCATTATCTCAATAACTTCAGAGCAGTTTTCAGAGAGCGGTTTATTGAAATGAACAACCGTCGAACCTGTTGTGCCGTCAAAAAGTACGAAGTTATATTCACGAAGCTCAAGAGTTTCTTTGTCGAAAATATATTCAAACTTCTCGTTTTCAAGCATACCCTCATAGGTGTGAATTATCTTGTAATAGTCCTCCCCGATTTCTTTGACAAAAAGCTCCTGACCGCCGAAGTAATCAACAACATAGTCTTCATATGGAAAAGCCTCATCTTCACTGAGATCAAAAGCATTGACAGAAGCATAGTCACCTTCATTGCTGAGGGTATATCCAAATCCGTCAATCCATCCGCCCAGGTATTCCTCGTCGTCGGTGTAAACTACGTGATTTAAAAAGGCAGGCTTGCTTTTATAGGTGAAAAGCTGAACCTCGTCACGGTTGCTTTCAATGGTGATAGTTTCATATTTCTGCAAAAGTGCATTAACACTGTTGGCTGAAACAAGGTCGTTATATGTCAGTCCGATTTCTTCGAGCTGCTTCGGCTCTTCAAAAATTACAGGGCTTGTTTTTTTGTCACCATTTCCGTTTGTGCAGGCGCAAAATGTAATAAGTACCGTAATGCAAAGAATAACCGAAAGTATGATTTTAGTTTTCTTCATTGTTACTTCCTCCCTTTTTATAGCCACCTGATGAATAGGGATTTTTGTTTTCTTTGGGTGGGTCTTTATACTGACCTGCCTTGTTTAAAAGACGAAGCAAAATGCTTTTGCCCATTATCATAAGCACCCACAGACCGAGTGATATATAAAAGCACCAAAGCGACAGACCGCAGATGAAATGAAGTGCAAGAAAAATCCACGCAGGAATTGTCCATTCAAGGTTGAAAAGCAGTGTAAGCAAAACCGACAGCACAAAACCGCTTTGTCTTTTTGGTTGTCTCATAATCTCACCGCCTGACATAATTTGCCTATCCTACCAAATATTATAGAATACTTAAAATCAAAATACACCCTACAAATGTAGGGGTAAAAGCAAAAAAATTACTCGGCGGGATAAATTTTTATATCATCGGTCGCTCAGACGCGTACCAAAAAAAGCACTGCCCGACACGAAGTCGGACAGCGCGAAGGTGAGAGAGAATTATTTCTTAGCAAGCTCTGCATCAAGCTTTGACTGATATGAGCTCTTGTCTGATGCACTTTCAACCTTATCAATTGTTGCCTTAAGAGCTTCAAGGTCAGCCTTGTCACCGAAGACACCGATAATTGAAATGCACTGAGTTCTGACAAGTCTTGCCTTTGCTTCATCCTCAAAGATGTTCTTTGCAGCTTCAACGATTTCATCGTTATTCACATATGTAGCCTCAGCTGCCCATGCATCGTATTTTGTTCCCTTGTTGGCCATTTTGCTCAGACCCATCCAATGAGGAAGATCTGCACTTGCATAATCGCCCTTTAAGTAGTCCATAGTTGCCTTGTATGCAGCTTCTGAATAGTTATCGTATGCGGGATAGTTATACCACATTTCAACAAGTGAAGTCATAGCATCATCATGTATATCTGCAAGGCTTTCGTCTTTAAGAATCTTTGCAAGAGGCTCAACAAATCTGTCGTCATCAAGTGAACCGCAGTTAATAGCAGCCTCAGTTACAACGTCAATATTCTCATCACTGAGAAGCTCAAGCATCGCATCAATAAAGGGTGTTTTATCAGCAGGCTGAAGGAAGGTAACAGCTGATGAGAACCACTTTCTTACCATAAAGTTTTCGTTGTCTTTGTTTGCAAGAACGAAGTCACAGAATTCAGCATCTGAACGGAAATTGCTTGCAAGATAACGGAAAGCATATGCAATTGCGATGGGCTCTGTTTCTGATATAACCTTTGCCTTGATGGGTGCATAATATGCTGTTGTGTCATCAAAGAACACGTTGCCGAGTCTTGAATAATAGTAAGCTCTTACCTTAGCTGAATCGTTAGCGATAACAGCATTTGCACAGTCAAGGATATTGGGAAGTGTTGCACCGTCGCTCTTGAGCTGAACAAGAGCATCGTTAGTAGCATTATCAGCGAAATTGAATCTTTCGTCAAGCTCAGCGAGCTCGATTGTTTCGATAAGTGCTGTGTACTCCTCTACTGTGGGAGCAGTCTTATCCTTGATGAGCTTTGCAATAAGGTCATCTGCTGTCATTGTTGCATACGCTTCAACTTTGATGCCGTGAACTTCACCTGCTACAGGAGCTTCTGTTGCATCGGGTGCATCAGGTGTTTCGGGTGTTTCTCCGCCGCCACCGCAGGCAGCAAGTGTTGCAACCATAAGGATTGCAAGAAAGATAGCTAAAAACTTTTTCATTTTTTGTTTTCTCCTTTGATTTTTTTATTGTACCCTGCCGAAAAAACAGGTTTACAGCTTGATTATACTATCATAAAACTTGAATGTCACCCTACAAATGTAGGGGTAAAGATAAAAAATCCCGAAAAATCGGGATTTTTTAGAAAGGTGTGAAATGTATATTTATCAGTTTGCGAGATTGATTGTCTTCTTTACGGTCTTGCCGTATGTACCTGTCTTACTGATAGGTGTGATGTAAAGAGTTACTTTAGATGCCTTTTTTCTGCTTGAAGTGTAGGTATAAGTAAACTCTTTCTTTTTTGTAACAATTCTGTTCTTGTGACCATCATCAAGTTCTTTATCAGCAGCGTTTGTTACAATATATTTAACAGCATTCTTTGATGAGAACTTAAGGCTGATTTTGTAATCATAAACGGTATACTTATAAGGCTTCTTCCAGATATATTCGCCATTGCTGTATACCCACTTGCCGTCTACATTTACTGTTCTCTTCTTACCTTTTGCAGTATTCTTAGCAGTTGAAATTTTAACCGTGCCGGGAACAACGCGGACAAAACCGCATTTTGTACATTTGTTATCTTTATAGGAATGCTTCTGTGTATCCTTGGCAATATAACCCTTCTGCTTGCAGGTCTTACATTTCTTATACAGACTGTGAGTTTTGTCGCTACTTGTTTTCTTTACATAAGTTTTGTATGAGCATTTACCGTCAACAGTATAATCGCACACTGTACAGGTTGATGTATGATAATCATTATACATGTTTGACTTTGTGTGAGTAAATTTATGCTTTTCGGTTGTTGATTCATCAGCTATGCTTGACTTGCAGCAGTACTCACACTTATATAATTTCGTATGACCTTCACTGTTATAATCATAACTATCATACTTTGACGTTGTAATATCAACGTAGTATACACGCTTATCAGCAGGATGCTCGCAAACATAGCCACAGAGGAAACAGGTATCGCTGTTCTTGAAGTAATATTCCGGACCTTTGTATCTGTCACCGGGAATCATACTGTTATGCTTACATTCCTCCTGTGTATACTGATACCATTTTGTAGTAGGCTCTTCGGCAAATGCAGGTATTGCTAATGTTGCAACAATCAACACAGCCATAAGAAATGCTGTTATTCTTTTCATTTTTATCTTCTCCTTTTCGATTTTTAATATGAATAACAATTCATAGGCAGATTATACGCCTTTATTTTCTCAAAGTCACCCTACAAATGTAGGGGTAAGAGAGAAATATTGTTAAACAACTACAAGTCTACCTGTAATGTCTCTGTCAAGATTCTGATGATTTGACAGATACTCATCAAAAATGCCAAGGCAAGAGGTTGCCACCACAACAGGCTTTCCGTTTTCGAAGATTTCTTCAAGTGAGATATTGAAGAAGTCTTCGAGGTTGTTGAAATGGAACTGCTGAAGACCGACTCTGTAAATCTTGTCGTCTTCAATGGGTTTACCCTTGTAATCAAATTTCTGAAACTCGTGTGAAGCTCTGTCATAAATTACACGCATACCTGATGAAAGCTGATAGAATTCACAGTGAGCACCGTCCCACACTTCGTCACGCACCATAAACTTAATCATTCTCTTGAACTGCTCACCTGTAACCTTAATCATATAGGCCGCATCATCATAAGGGAAGCATTCGCAAAGGTCGGAATAAAGCACAATGGGTCCAAGCTCGTCACTGCGGACACTGCCTGAGCCGAGAAGCATAATATCAAGGCCGAGACACTCACACATAATATCTGAAAGCAGACCGCCGAGAGCAGTTTCCTGAATTCTGGTGGGATGTGTAAGACGCTTTTTGAGACGGGTTACAACTCTGCCGTATTTTGCATCGGTCTGCATTTTATAGCGGCTGAGTATTTTTTCGAGAACCTCATCTCTGGGGCAATGCTTATCATTTATGGGTATAGTTTTCCAGGTGAAGCTGTCAATACAGTTGTTATCTGTGTCAACCATAATGTCAAAGCGGCCGATCTGATCTGTGCCTGTACCTGCCTGAACAACAACAATATCATTGACGACGGCAGGCTCATCAATAAAGGTATGAGAGTGACCGCCGATGATTACATCTACACCCCAGTCAGGGTCAAGCTGTGCAGCAAGCTTTTTATCCTCTTCAAAGCCGATATGAGTGAGAAGTACAGTGAAATCAATGTCAACCGCATTATATGTGTTGCAGATTTTGCCGACCTCTGTTGCAGCTTCATCAATATCAACAAAGGTGCCGATAATGCCGTCATTTTTGGTCTGCGATAAAACTTCCTGAGTGAGAATACCGATGAAGAGCACCTTCATTCCGTCAATCTCAATGATATGGTGAGGCTTGAAAAGTCTTGCTCCGTTTGTTGTGATATGTAAGTTCGCATTGATTATGGGGAACTTTGCACACTTTTCGATGAAAAGCAGATGTGCAATACCGTAGTCTGTTTCGTGATTACCCGGTGTCACAACATCAGGTGAAAGCATATTCATAATTTCGATAGTAGAAAGGCCCTGAAACTCTGAGTCAATAACCGAGCCTCTGAACATATCACCTGCAATGCAGTAAATTGTATTTTTTTCTTCTTCCCGAACTTTATTGATATAACCTGAAAGCATTGAGACACCGCCAACAAGCTCGGAATCAACATCTTCAGCAAGAAAATCACCGTGCATATCGTTTGAATGTAATATAGTCAGTTTTTTCAGATTTTTCTCCATAACTGTCTCCTTTAAACTTCTTTGTCTTTATATTATACTTCTCAGCCGACATGAAAGTCACCCTACAAATGTAGGGGTAAGAGAAAGTTTTCTGAGAAATTTCAGCAAAAAAATAAGGACGGCCAATGGCCGCCCCTACGGTTTAATTCTTTTTATCAGGGATGATGATACCTGTCTCTCTTGCCTTAACTGCAAGCTCCGTTCTTGTGCGGTAGCCTGTTTTTTCCATAATCACCTGAACATAGTCTCTGACAGTATGCTGAGAGAGATTGAGCCTCTCGGCAATTTCGGCATTGGTAAAGCCCATAATAACCTCTCGCAGAACCTCGATTTCTCTCTTTGAAAGGTCAGTGCTTTTTATGTTGCCGAAGCTGACGGTGGGTGTCTTGTCGGGATAGATGCTTTCTCCTGACATAGTTCTGTCCATAAGCTCAAGGATAGGCTCCTCGCTGACCTCTTTATACCAGAAGGAATCAACGCCCACAGCTCTTGCACGCTCAAGATATGACACCTCAGGCATAGATGTAACAACGATAATCTTAATTTTGGGGTGCTTTTGCTTGATTCTTTCTGCCGCATCAAGTCCGTTTGAGTTAAGCTCGGTGCAGACATCCATAAGTATCAGGTCAATCTGCGACTGATCACAGTATATGTCTGCCATATCGGCATTTTTAATCGAATGAACAAGCCTGTATTTGTCGCTCATTGAAATGAAAGCTTCAAAAAGCTGTCGTGGCATAGCCTGATCTTCAACGACCATTACATTATACATAGAGCTCCTCCTTTGAGGGTATTTTAAGTCTTAATATAAACTTCGGGTAAATATCGGTTTCCATTATACCGCCTGCACTTTCAACGCTCTGACGAAGAGAGGAAAGGCCACCGCCCTCAGAAATTTCACCTTCGGGCTGCAGTCCGTCATTGGTATACTCAACAATAAAATGGGTGTAGGTGCTGTAAAGCTTCACCTTAAGCTCCCTCGCCTTTGCGTGATGCACAGCATTGGTGAGACTTTCTCTTGCACCGCTCATTACAAATCTCAGAAGGCTCTTGTCTTTCGGTACCGTGCCGTCGATTATAAGTCTGATACCCATAATTTTAGCTGCATCATAAAGCTCATCTAAGTTTACATCGTCTTTAGTCTCAGCAAAGCCTCCGTCAAAAAGATAAAGAGTTCCGTTCCAGATGTCAATAAGCTCTTCTTTTGTTATATGAGAGTCGGAGTTTTCGATATATCTCTTTGTTGCAAGCTGAGCCTTACCGAGCAAGTCGTGAATATTGACCTTTGCAGTAAGTATTTCTCTTTCACGGGTTATATCATAGACATTTTCACCGTATTCCTGAAGTCGTCTGTTGAGCTCACGAAGCTCGTTGTTGGATTTTCTGAGCTTGTTGCTGAGTGCAAACTTCTTTGTTATATCGGTAGCACGGATTTCAAAGAGCTTTTCACCGCCGATTTCTCTTTCGATTTTTGTGAAGCTGAGAGTTGTGTTACCAAGCACTGTAACAATTGGATTTTCACCTGTTTGTTGTGCGATATTATCAGGTAGGACTTCTCCATTTCGCAGCTTTCTCCAGAATTCATTTGCATCAAAGAGCGGCTCGCCTGTAATAAAGCGGCAAAGATTATCCATTCTGTGGTTGATAAGCTTCGGCACACCGTCTTTGTTGTGATAGCAAAGACCTGCAGGCAATCTGTCAAGTCCCTCTTTGATTGAAGCAGGAGTAATATGCTCACGCTTCCATTTTAAGACTGCATAAAGAGCAAAAACAGAAAGAGCGGAAAGAACAATAAGAATCAGGGACATCAGAATAAAATGCTCAGTCATAAGCATAATATCAAAGCCGTCTGCTTTGTGGTTCTTGCGATAATTGAAGTTGGCTGAAACTGCTGTGAAATAGAGCACACAGGTAAACGCTGTAAGAACAGTGTTGGCAACGATGTGGTGCTTTTTAAATTCAAAGATAACACAGGAAACAACGCAGTAAATATTGATTACAAGCAGAATGAGATTAAGAAAAATCAGTGTGTACTGCAGATATTCGGGCAAATCAAAAAAGTTTATCATACCGCATCACCGCCTTTCACTCTCAGAGTTACATAAACGGTTTCATCTTCCGATATCTGTGTAAGTTCACCGCCGAGCTTATGAGCAGTGTCATAAAACCTATGTAATATATGAGGCTCCTTATTTGTGTCAGCAGTTATTCTGAAGCTGAAGCCGTCATCAAAGCTGATTTTTGCTGTTACAGCATAAAGCTCAGGCAAAAGCTCCTCAAGTACAGCCTGCCACAAGTCAAAGCAAAGAAGAATAAGGTCAGCATCAAGATTCTTGTGTTCGGCAGAGTACACATCAGAAACACCGCCGTAGAGTCTTATGTATTCTGAGGATTCCTTAAGACTGAGATAAAGCTCCTCAGAGTTATTAAGCTGTCTTCTGTCTTTAAGCAAGGAGAGATTTGCTCTTCTTTTTACATAACAGTTAAGAATACATATATGAGCCATATTCTTTCTGAAATCACCGTCGGTGTCAATAAGTCCCGATATCATTTCAAGCTCCGGTCTTACAAGCTCAGAAATTGAGTCGTAAAGTCTTGTCTGCTCGGCAATTTTTGCTCTCTGCTCACGAATTTCATTCTCAGCACGAAGCAGGTCACCCTCTTCGGAAAGACTCTGACTGATTTGTTCAAGCCGTTCATTCATTTCATTGACAGCCGTCATATCCTCAGTCCAGTAAACATAGCCGCCTGAAATACGGTTTGAAAGCAGAAGTGTGTTTTCATCTATAAAAACATTCTTATCCTTTGCCTCGTTCATCTGCTCTTTGGTAAGCTTCAAAGCATTGTCGCAGCGGTAAACAACATTATTATCAAAGCCTGCAATCTGAAAAGCGGCACTTGACTTTGAAACAATTTCACCGTAAGCACTGTTTGAGGGCATAATGCCGATACGAATACTGCTTTCAAGCATAGCGATAAATATAAAGCAATGCGTTTCGGGCAGGTTGAAGGGTGCAACAGGCCACAAGCCTAAAATATAGTCACTGAGAATATACAGAGAACCGAGAGCGAGCCAGAACACCGGCATCCAAGCCTTCTTTTTATTAACTGCTCTGCATTTTACAGAAAGTATAATAACCGCAGCAATAAGGAAGAAATAAATCCACACTGTTGAAATATAAAAGAGGACACCCCAATCGTACTGCTGATCCCATGCGACAAAATCAAGATTGAAGCTGAAAGCAAGCTGATGTATATCGTTAGTCAGATACAGTGCAACAAGCACACCTGCAAAAGCAAAGAGGATATAGAATATTTTCGGCAGTCTGTAGTCTTCCTGCTTGCCGACTCTGAATGAAATTATATATGCAAGATAGGTTGCAAAAATCTGCGGAACATAGTAGAGGTACCATAAAAAACGTCCTGCAAAGTTTCCGTCAAGATAAATTCTGTGCTTTGCCGCGCCGAAAAGGACATACATAACCATAAAGAACACAACGGCAAGTATAAGGCGTCGGATTTTCACCGAAAGAATACTTCTTTCGATATAGATACCCCATGAGAAAATAATACCTAAATAAATAATATTGCTGTAAACGAATGCAATAGTTCCTAAAGAAGCTTCAGGCGGAACAACCATTCTTAAGATACCTGCCGACAGAAAAAGAATACCTGACAAGACAGCAGGAAATTGTTTGATTTTGTTTTTCTGCGGCATAAGCTTCCCTTCTTTCACATCTTAATTCAGTTTCATTATATATTAAAGCAGAATAATTATCAAGTGGCGTATAAAAGTGAGTAAATATATTTAGTTTTGCAGGACACAACCGATAAATCGTGGTGATACACATAAAACAATCCGGGGCTGCTGCATTTTCATGCAGCAGCCCCTTTTTATCATCAATTGTATATCAACTTATTACAAACAATTTCTTTAGCCCTTACTTCAATATTCATCATTCTGCCAACCTATTCCAATCGGTACAAATACGAAAATAGATTTACCTCTTCAAGCCTCTGCCGCTTAACAGAGTGAACAGTGAAAAAGTAAATCCCAAGTCAGTTAAGACTTGGGATTTCTGGTGGGCAGGGATGGATTCGAACCATCGAAGTCGTTGACGGCAGATTTACAGTCTGCTCCCTTTGGCCACTCGGGAACCTACCCATATATAAAAAAACTGGAGCTGGTGGACGGACTCGAACTCCCGACCTGCTGATTTCAAATCAGCTCCTCTACCAACTGAGCTACACCAGCATCTTGGCGCCTGAGAGATTTGTCTCTCGCCTTAACGCTCAGATATAATACCATAACAAAACAGATATGTCAACCCTTTTTCTGAAATTTTTTCGACTTTTTTTATTTTATTTTTTTGCTTATATTTCCGCCCTTTTTCAGCCTGTCCAAAGAACAAAACCGCCACCTGCAGTGACGGCTTTGCTCTTGGAGATTGTTTTTGGGAGAGATTTATCTGAAAGGAAAAAATCAAGCTTTTTTATCTTCTTTCAACGTCTTTTCGGATTACTTTTCCGCTTTCAGCGTTGATTACATATTCGTATTCATATTTCTTTGTTTCAAATTCAACTTCATAAACGTAAACCTTACCCTCTTTGCCATATTCAGCTTCATAGCCTGTTACATCACTTTCTTTGAGACCGGCATTTTTGAGAGCTATACTCTTTACCTTGCTGTAGCTGATTGCCTTGACTCCGCTTACAACTGTATCTGATGCATCACCGTAGAAGCGCTTGCCGTCAAATACTGTATAGGCTCTTACTCTGAATTTGTCTCCGCCCTTTGCTGAAACAGCAGCTGTATATGATGTACCTGTGAGAGTTTTTACCTTTTCCCATTTTTTTGCAGTTGCGTTATACTTGTATACTCTGTATCCGTCTGCACCGGGAACTGCAGACCATGTGATTTTTGCTTTTTTATTTGATGTTGCTCCGATTGATACATTCAACGGCTCATCGGGATCTGTTGTTGCTTTAAGTACTGTTGAATAGCTTCCGTAAAGAACCTTTCCGCCGCTCTTTGTATAAGCTCTTACTCTGACTGAGTAAATATGTGCGTTTTTAAGATTTTCAACCTCTGCATAATTCTTGGTTGTTGTTTCGGCTTTCTTCCAGCTTCCGCTGCTGCCGCTTCTTACATAAACCTGATAACCGGTTGCGCCGCTTACCTTTGACCATTTAAGATTGAGTTCATCTTCGTCCACTGAGGCTACTGTTACATTTTTCACCTTTGCGGGAGCTGATGCTGCTGATGCGAATGTGGTTGTTCCGTAAAGCAGTAATGCTGCTAAAACCAGACCTGTTACTTTTTTGAATTCCTTTGACATATTCAATGCCTCCTTTTTGATATTATTTAATAGCTTTGATTATTTTTTGTTTTGCCTACATCTCTTGTAGGATTGTGTCTATATCATACCCACGAAAGATTAAAGAAACATTAAAGATTTGATTTTTTTGAAAAAATTTGAATTTTGAAATATTTTTTCACTTTTTTTAACAAAATTATTGATAAAAATCAAAAAAACTCTTCAAAAACTTGTTTTTTTATGATATATTTATCTATGTTAATACTATTTTAAAGGAGTTGCAAATATGAATCTTAAAAACATCATTGACAACAAAGACAAATACGCACAGTATATGGTTGACGAAATCACTCATATCTGTACAAAGCTTCCCAAACGTGCCCCCGGTAGTGAAGGAGAAAAACTTTCATGCGAATACATCGGCGAAGAAATGAAAAAGCTTGGCTGTGACAGAGTTTCAGTTGAAGGCTTCAAGGAAAATCCTGACTCATTCTACGGCTGGATTTACTTCACAATCTCCTGCTGCTTCCTTGCTCTTGCTTCATTCTTCTTTATGCCTGTTCTTTCAATTGTATTCATCGCACTTGGCCTTACCCTCTGCGTTCTTCAGTTCGGTCTTTACAAAAAGACTGTTGATAAGCTTTTCAAAGAAGAAACAGGTCACAATGTTGCAGGCTTCAAGAAGCCCACAGGCGAAGTTAAACGCCGTATCATCTTCAACGGTCACCCCGATGCAACATGGGAATGGCCCTTTAAGTATAAGTTTACATACCTTGGTTTTGATATCCATATGATGGTATGCTTTGCGGGTGCTTTCTATACTCTCGCTATTGCGATTTTGAAACTTGCAGGTGTTCTTGAAGGTGCTCTTGCAACAAAGCTCGGTCTTATCGGTCTTGTTTTCGCTCCCTTCTGGTTCGGTCTCTACTTTATGTGGAACAAGAAGAGAGTTGTTGACGGTGCAAACGACAACCTTACAGGTTGCTACATCGGTATGGCTATTCTCAAGGCTCTTAAGGACGAAGGCATTGAATTTGAAAACACAGAAATCGGCGTTGTTTGCACAGGTTCAGAAGAAGCAGGTCTTCGCGGTGCAAAGGCTTGGGCTGAAGCACACGCTTCAGAAATGAACGACGTTCCCACTTTCGTATTCTCATACGACACCATCACACAGAGCGAACAGCTTATGGTTAACTACCGTGACCTTAACGCAACAGTTAAAACTGACAAGGATGTAGGCGACCTTTTCCTTGAATCCTGTCAGGAACTCGGTATTGATTGCAAGAAGGGCTTTGTACCTCCTCTCGGCGGTGCAACAGACTCAGCAGCATTTGCTCAGGCAGGTATGCGTTCAACAGGTATCACAGCTCTCAACCACGCTCTCCCCGACTTCTACCACACAAGACTTGACACTCCCGAAGCTCTCAACCCCTCATGTCTTGCAGACTGCTTCGCAGCAAGTGTTCTCGCTCTTGAAAAATTCGATAAGGGTGCTAAGCAGTAATTGAATGCAAAATTCAAAATGCAAAGTGCAGAATTAAGGACACCGAAAGGTGTCCTTTTTAACCCCTTGATTTTTGCAGAAAAAAGTGATAGAGTTGGGTTATAGAAAGCCAAGGAGGAAATCAAATGAAAATAATACAAAAATCCAGTTTCATTATTGCAATAATCATTCTTGTGTCTATTTGCTTTATTTTTAGTGCTAATGCATCAAGTCTTGATATTTATGACAATTTTGAATATACGATAGTCAATGAGAAAAACAAAACTTGCGAAATAGATGAAATAAATGTTCGCAAATGTGATTTCTTAGAGATTCCAGCAAAAATGGATGGTTATACTGTAGTATCTTTAAGAGATGAAGTTTTCCAAGATATTTCTTATCCTGAAATTAAAGCAATAAAGATTCCCAGCACAATAAAAGAAATTCCTGAATGGTGTTTTTCCGGCATGAACACACTCGAAACCATTATTTTGGAGGAAGGTCTCACTAAAATAGGTGAACGTGCTTTTGCTCGTACAGGTATAACAGAAATTGATATTCCTTCAACGGTTACTGTAATAGATTGTGAAGCTTTCATATCCTGTAAAAAACTCAAAAAAATTTCATTGCCTAAAAAAATTCAAAAATTAGGATACAGCGCTTTTTCAAGCTGTGAATCTTTGGAAGAAATTGTTTTACCTGAAAATTTAACCTCTATTGAATCTTTTTTATTTGAAGACTGTAGCTCACTCAAAGAAATAGAAATACCTGAAACAGTAACTTATATAGATCCATTTGCATTTAAGGACTGCAGTAAACTTTCATATGTTGAAATACCCTCATCTGTAAAAACTATAGACGAATATGCTTTTTCGGGCACCGGATTAATAAAAGTTACAATACCGGGAACTGTAACTAATATAGGTGATAATTGTTTTTATAATTGTGAATTCTTAGAATACGTTTATATTGAAGAAGGTGTATCGCAAATCGGAGAAGATGTGTTTAGTTATTGCGATTCTTTGAAGTATATTTCTGTTCCTGATTCATTGATATATGAATATTATTTTTGGTCAAGCAGAACTCCCGTAAAAATACATGCTAACCCTGGTTCTTTCACAGACATCGAGTTTAATGATGACCCAGACTACGAACCTCACTCTTATTCTAAAACAATTGTTGAACCGACTTGTGGACAAGGCTACACTATTTTTACTTGTGAATGCGGTTATTCGTATAAGGGTGTTTACACAGAACCGATATTTTCAGAACATTCAATGGAATATGTGGATTTTTCTGCCGCTTCAACAAAAACTGCAGGAAACACATATGGTTCTTCCTGCAGCGTATGCAGTGCAGTTTTTGAAGAGTCAAAAGAAATCCCTATGGCAATAGTTACTCTTTCAAATTCAAAACTGACTTATACTGGAAAAACAAAAAAACCATCGGTTATAATCAAAGATAAATATGATAATATTATTTCATCAGACAACTATGATATAACCTATCCCTCAAAAAGCATCCAGGTAGGAAAATACAGTCTTACAGTTACTTTCAAGAATAACTACACCGGCAAGACAAAACTATATTATTATATTTTGCCTAAGGCAACCAGCATATCAAGAATAACGCGTCTACCAAACGCTCTTAAGATTACATGGAAACAACAGAAAACAAATATAACAGGCTATCAGGTTGAATATTCTCTTAAAAGTGATTTTACCGATTATAAAATTTCAACTATTTCAAAATCCACAACCACAAGCAAAACCATCAAAGATCTTAAAGCCGGTAAAACATATTATATAAGAATCAGAACATATAAAACCGAAGACGTCAATGGAAAAAAAATAAAGTATTATTCACCATGGACAGATACTTATAAGTTAAAAGTTGCCAATCAAGCCTCTTCGATCACTCCGCAACGTTCAAAAATACCCTCTGCTTTGCAGTATGTTTATGGTTCAAAATATCAGGTAGCCCTCGAAGATGAAATAGGTCTTTTTGTCACTTTAAAATCACCTGCAAAAGATTTCTATCCATACAGAATATATGTATACAGAGCAACATCTTCAAAAGGTGAATACAAAAAAGTCAAAACAGTTACTAATCCTAAATTTGAAACGAATTTCTTTATAGATGATTCTAAGGTTGAATCCAATAAAGCCTACTATTATAAATTAATGGTAGTTTATACTCCAACAGATTGTACTAATTCCACTGATTATAATCGTCTCAGAGCAGATGAAAAAATCTTTGATGAGATCTCAAAAGTTGAAAAGTTCTGGACCGCCCCAAAAACTCATTGGTATTTACAAAGAAAAAGCACCTCCTTAACATGGCCTGCTCAAAAAGGTGCAACAGGATACTTTGTCCAAGAACGAGCTGTAAAACTTCAAGGTTATAACATTTGGGGACTTCCTATTTTTTATATTGTGGAAAGTAACTTTATAAGTAAAACAAACACCGCAAAATCTAAATCTTTAAAAGAACCTGATATGCGAGGCTCAAGCTCTTCGCTGAATGTAACGCCATATGTAATAAGAGACGGATATTATTACGCTCATTGCTATGATATAAAAAAATCACATAATTTTAAAACCAGTTACAGTTATTATTCCGAAGTAGGTTAAATGAACAAATCCCTGCACAAAACGTGCAGGGATTTTTATATCCATTAACTTACTTAAGGTTCTTAAGAAACTCTGCGTAGAAATCAATTGCCTTTAAATAGTCCTTAACGGGCATTCTTTCGTTGGCGTTATGTACGGAGTCAAATCTTTCATTGTCGAGGCTGAAAGCGCCGAAACGGTAAACCTCAGGGCAGATTCGTGCAAAGAAGCGTGAATCTGTGAAAGCATTAAGCACGAAGGGGGCAACGCCAACGTGGGGATAAACCTTTTTGATTGTGCTTTCAATATACTTGAATGATTCTGTGTTGTGGTCAGAGATTCTGGGAGGAAGTGAAACATCCTCTGTAGTAACCTCGATATCCTCACCTACCACCTTCTGAATGTGGTCTACAATGTAGTCAAGTGAATCCTGGGGTGCAATACGAAGACGGAGAGTTGCCGTTGCTTCGGTTGCAATTCTCTTGCCGTTTTCTGACTTTGCATCGATGTCCACAAGGGTAATCATTGTACGGATCATTGCAGCTGTGTCAGCATTGGTTTCAAGCACCTTTTTGAGTACAGGCTTAACAAGCTTAATGTTCTTGAAAACGGTTCTGAGAGGCTCTTCCACATAGGGAGCAAAGCTGCTGAGCATTCCTTCAAGCTGACCTGTAATTGTTGATCTTGTGGGGCTTTTTTCAAGAGCGGCAAGTGCCTTTACAATCTTCTGAGGAGCTGAAAGCTTACTGTTTGCTTTTGTTGCCTTTGCTGCAGGTGCGGCACCGTTGGTTGTAGCCTTAAGCTTGACTGTTGCCCAGCCTTTTTCTGAAACTGCCACCATTGCAAAGGGTGTCTTGATGCCCATAGGCAGGTCTTCCATAATTGCGCCGCCTTCGTCAAGGATAAACCAGGGCTTGATATTATTTTCTTCAAACCACTCTACAATAATTTTCATTGTATCCCCTGCAACCTCTTCGCAGTTGCTTGAGCAGTAGTAAACATCTCTCGGCGGTGTGTAACCCTCAGCAATAAGCTTTTCCATAGCTTCAAGAGTTGCCGCAAGAAGTCCCTTTGTATCAATTGAGCCACGTGCCCAGATTACACCGTCGTGAATTTCTGCTTCAAACGCAGGGTGTTCCCAGTCCTGACCCTCGTCGCCTACAACATCATAGTGTGACATAAGCACAACGGGATTCAGCGAAGAATCCTTACCCTTCCACTTGAGCACAATACCAAATTCGTTGATAAGCTGAGATTCAACCACCTCAAAAACTGTGGGATACATCTCTTTCAGCATCGGAAGATATGAAGCGAAAACTTCTCTGTCGAAGTTGCCGTCTTTGTCTGATACTGTTCTTTTTCTGAGCATAGCCTGAAAACGCTCGACTGCTCTTTCGTTATTGATTTCTGCCATATTTTAACCCTCCTGTGGTTTCTTTACTGTCTTTAATAATAGCACAACGAAGCACTAATGTCTATAGTAAAAAAAGAAACGCTACTGCAAATTTGCAGTAGCTTTTAAAGCGCTTATTTTTCAATGTGTGAAAGGAAGAATTCTTCTCTTTCAGGTGTGTTGATTACTGTTACAGGCTTAACCTGATTAAGAATCTTACCCTGCTTCTTGAGATGTTCTCTGTAATCAGCATATGTATCCTTCTTGAGAACGTTGAACTTAGGTGCAGCAAGCATACCCCAACGTCTGTATTTGAAGTATTTCTCGTTGCTTTCGCTGAGATATTCGTCAAGAATTGCTTCGATTTCAGGAATTCTTTCATCAGGAATATCTTCTTCAGGCTCAGCGAGAAGCATATAACGAACAGGGTCAACACTTGTGTCAGCATAGAAGCTGTAGCCCTTGAATGAGATACCTGCCTTCTTCTGTGTTTCAGCAGCTGCCCAGTCAACCATCTGTGTTGTTGTCTTTTCGTTTGCGATGTTCATTGCAAGGTTGTTTCTGTAAAGGAACTCAACCTTGGGAGTCTTGTTATAATAGCCTGTTACACGGACAACATCTTCAATCTGATATCTGTAAAGACCTGAGAAGTTTGTAACAACAAGCTCATATTCCTTGCCAACTTCGATTTCCTGCATTGTAAGAGGTCTCTTACATTCGGGATCATCAATGGGGATGAATTCGAAGAAGATTGAACGGGGAAGAAGAACATAGTCGTTTACATCAAGCTCAACGGGCATTGCCATATAGCCTTCAGCAGCAGCGTAACCCATATTGTGAATGGGAGCATCACCGATATATCTTCTGAGCTTATCAACATAGAATGCAAGAGTTGAACCAACCATACCGTATGACCATACGAAATCAGGCCAGATTCTCTTTGCGATGGGATCGTCAAAGCCCTTTTCGCATTCTCTTCTGATTTCAGCAGCACGCTTCGGCATGGGCTTGAACTTCTTTTCCCACTTAGCTCTGAGTTCGGGAGGACACTTGATTGAGGGATCAATTGTACCCTTTTCAATGTCGTTACATACAAGCTCCCAGTTGTTTTCGAAATAGTCGAACATAGTTGTAAGAAGTGTTACAACCATTGAGCCGAGGAATGTAACGTCTCTTCTCTGAAGAGCAAAACGAAGGTGGAAGTATGTTGAATCAACTGCTTCTTCGTTTTCGGGATACATAAAGTCATTGGGAGTTGTCATAAAGAACTTTGAAATAGGCTTAAGGTAGGTGAAAGGAACCTGACCTGCACCGTTACACATTTTGCCGTCTCTCATAGGATGACCTGTGAGAAGAAGAGCAACGGGACCTATCTGCTTCGGGAACTTTCTGCCTTTCTCCTTGAACCATCTTTCAGCACAAGCAGGTGTTGCGGCAAAGCCCATACACTGCATGTTCCAGAGGTCCTTACCTGACTTGGGAAGCACCTTGGGCTTACCTACTGAACCTGATGATGAGCAGTAGCGCTTGCACTTTCTTGCCATCATAAGATTCTCTTCACCGTCAAGCATACGCTCTACATAGTTATCGTATGTATCGTAAGTTGAAAGGGGTACGATTCTCTGGAAGTCCTCAATTGAGTGAACATCCTTGAAGCCGATTTTCTTGCCGTACTCAGTATCCTTATTTTCATCCATAATCTGAAGAAGGATTTTTTCCTGAGTTTCAAAGGGGATTGAAGTAAAACGGTTAACACCGGCAAGAACCATTTTGCCGAGCATTACGCCAAGATCTGACATTGCCATTTTGCATTACCTCTCTTTTTTCATATTTTCATAGTTGCTCATTAATTATTTTTCGATGTGTGAAAGGAAGAATTCTTCTCTTTCGGGAGTATTGATTACTGTTACAGGCTTAACCTGATTGAGAACCTTACCCTGCTTTTTAAGCATTTCTCTGTAGTCTGCATAAGTATCCTTCTTAAGAACGTGGAACTTGGGTGCTGCAAGCATACCCCAACGTCTGTACTTGAAGTATTTCTCATTGCTTTCGTTGAGATTTTCGTCAAGAATTGCTTCAATTTCAGGAATTCTTTCAGCAGGAATATCTTCTTCAAGCTCTGCAAGAAGCATATAACGAACAGGGTCAACACTTGTATCTGCATAGAAGCTGTAGCCCTTGAATGAGATGCCTGCCTGCTTCTGTGTTTCAGCAGCTGCCCAGTCAACCATCTGAGTTGTTGTCTTTTCGTTTGCGATGTTCATTGCAAGGTTGTTTCTGTAAAGGAATTCAACTCTGGGAGTCTTGTTATAATAGCCTGTTACACGGACAACGTCTTCAATCTGATATCTGTAAAGACCTGAACGGTTTGTAACAACAAGCTCATATTCCTTGCCAAGCTCGATTTCACCGATAGTAAGAGGTCTCTTACATTCGGGATCGTCAATGGGAATGAATTCAAAGAATACTGACTGAGGAAGAAGTACATAGTCATTTACGTTGAGCTCAACGGGCATAGCCATGTAACCTTCAGCTGCAGCATAACCCATGTTATGAAGAGGAATATCGCCTGTATATTTCTTAAGCTTGTCAACATAGAAAGCAAGGTTTGAACCGATCATACCGTAGCCCCATTCAAGACCCGGCCAGATTCTCTTTGCAACAGGTGCTTCGGGAGTATCAAAGCCCTTTTCACACTCTCTTCTGATTTCAGCAGCACGCTCCGGCATAGGCTTGAACTTCTTTTCCCACTTAGCTCTGAGTTCGGGAGGACATTTTACGCTGGGATCAATTGTACCCATTTCAATATCCTTGCAAACCATTTCCCAGTTCTTTTCGAAATAGTCGAACATTGTTGTGAGAAGAGTGATAACCATTGAACCGAGGAAGGTAAGGTCACGTCTCTGAAGCGCGAAACGAAGGTGGAAATATGTTGAGTTAACGGCATCCTCATTTTCAGGATAGAGGAAGTCATTGGGAGTTGTCATAAAGAAGTTTGAAATAGGCTTAAGGTAGGTGAAAGGAACCTGACCTGCACCGTTACACATCTTACCGTCCTTCATTTCGTGGCCTGTAAGAATAATTGCAACAGGGCCTACCTGCTTCGGGAATTTCTTGCCGTGTTCCTTGAACCATTTTGAAGCACAGCCGGGTGTACCTGAAAATCCCATACACTGCATAATCCAGAGGTCAGTTGCTGACTTGGGAAGAACCTTGGGCTTACCTACTGAGCCTGATGATGAGCAGTAACGGATATTGCGGGCCTTCATCATAAGGTTCTTTTCACCGTTCATCATACGTTCAACATAATTGTCATATGTGTCATATGTTGAAAGAGGAACAATTTTCTGGAAATCTTCTACGGAGTGAACATCCTTAAAACCGATTTTCTTACCGTATTCGGTATCCTTGTTCTTTTCCATGATACCTTTAAGGATTCTTTCCTGATGCTTTACGGGGTCCTTTGTGTAAAAATCTACCTTAGCAAATTCGCAGCGGCCAAGGAATACACCAATGTCTGAAAAATGCATAGTTTCTACCTCACTTTTAGTTTTCTTTGTTTCCTTTTAATATAAAAGTCTATCGACTTATAATACCATTTTTATATATCTTTTGTCAACTGCTGACTAATGGGTTATTTCCACTCAATATACCAGGTTTCATCGAAGTAACCCTTTAATGTCAGGGTTGCGGTAACACCCATTGCGCCGCCTTCACCTTCACCGTACATATCGAAGTATTCGTGATATTCCACAACCTTGCCGTCAGCGTTATAGGTAACGGAAATTTTTGTGCCTGAATAAGTGTAATCCGCTCTTGTGATCTTTGCGGGAATGTTGAGTGTTTCAAGAGCCATAACGTCACAGGCTTTACTGTGGTGATAAGGCTTTTCACCGAGAGTACTGTCTTCTGCAACAACCTCAACAGTATAAACCGTGTTTTCACCGTCTTTGGTGACATAAGCATCTGATACACCTTCAGCAGTAAGACCAAACTCAATGAATGAGGGCGGAATTGCCTCCATTGAAGTGATGTCGTCTCCGCCTTCGGGATTTTCTGAAACACCGTTTGTGAAATCGTATTCAAGCTTTTCTTCACCGAGGAAGCGTTCAAGCACACCGTTGATAATGCCTGTAACCTGAGGCACACTGCAGTCAGTAAGCTTTATGTCAATATACTGGTCCTTTGTACCCTTGAAGGAAGCGTCTGAAGCCTTGAGACTGTTTACACCGTCAACAACTTTTTTAAGAATTGCTTCCTTGCTTTCAGCTGTATCATTTTTTTCGGTAGCTTCTTCTTTTCCGTTATTCTCAGTCGGCTCATCAGGCTCTGCGGGCTCTGTGGGAGATACTGTCGGAGCCTTATTTGTGGTCGGCTGAGTGGTGCTCGGAACCGTTGTTGACACTTCGGGAGCCTTTGTTGCTTCTGTTTCAGGCTCTGCAGTATAAGCTGAACCGCCCCAGAACAGAAGGATAACTGCAAGCACTGCCATTATTCCGATATAAACCAGATGCTGTTTATCAAGCTTAGTATAGCTCGCCCATTCTGTAGCTCTTTTTTCTTTTTTCGCCTTCTTTTTTTCTTTGCGGATTTCCTTTCGTGAAGACATAATATCCTCTCCATTCAACCGATTTTACTCAGTATTATTATATACAGTTTATGCCGCTTTTTCAAGAGTTTGAACGAATTTAACAAACATCAAAAGAAAGAAACATATTTCTGCAACAAAAAAAGGAGCAGTCAATCGACTGCTCCCCTATTAATTCTGTTTTTACCAGATAACTCTTTCTTCAACTTCCTTGACAATAAGGTCGCAGAAATCAGAGATTGCCATTGAGCCCTGGTCGCCGAAGCCACGTTTTCTTACTGAAACTGTGCCTTCTTCAGCTTCCTTATCACCGATTACGAGCATATAAGGAATCTTTTCAAGCTGAGCTTCACGAAGCTTATAGCCAAGCTTTTCACTTCTGATATCAACGTCAACATCGTCAATGCCTGCCTTGAGAAGAGCTTCCTTAACCGCATAAGCAGCGTCCTGATGACGGTCAGCAATAGGCATAATGCGAACCTTTTCGGGAGCAAGCCATACAGGGAATGCACCTGCATACTTTTCGATAAGAAGAGCAAGTGTTCTCTCGTAGCAGCCGATTGAGGTACGGTGGATGATGTAAGGATTCTTCTTTGCGCCGTCCTTGTCAACATATTCCATACCGAACTTTTCAGCAAGCATCTGGTCGATCTGAATTGTGATAAGTGTGTCTTCCTTACCGTGTACGTTCTTGATCTGAATGTCAAGCTTAGGACCGTAGAAAGCAGCTTCACCGATACCGATTTTGTAATTGATGCCAAGGTCATCAAGAATTGTTTTCATAATGCCCTGAGCTTCATCCCACTGTTCAGCAGTACCGATGTACTTTTCATTGTCGTCGGGATCCCACTGTGAGAAACGGTATGAAACGTCGTCGTAAAGTCCGAGAGTTTTGAGCATAAAGATGCAAAGGTCAAGACAGTTCTTGAATTC
>JAZRJR010000052.1:0-4481 GCA_045645885.1 Acutalibacteraceae bacterium
TACAAACCCTTATAAATAGGGCGTTTTGACGGGAACAACAGACGGAACAAAGTGGAACAACCGAAAGAGATTGTTCCACTTTTCTTTATTTACTGTTTGAATACTGCTCCGTCTTCTATATTTTTCACGCCGTTATATTGGGGCAGAGGTGATGAATTTTTCTCATCGAATATAAGCTTGCCCTCTGACTTTCTGAATGTGAAGGTGCTTTCGGTTTCATCGTCCTTCAGCACTATAGTTTCCTCGGTTTCTTCATAGTCACCGTAATAAACTTCTGACGAAAGCGGATGGCTTGAGAATTCGAAAAATTTTGGTGCTAAAGTGAGTGTAAGCTTTGAATAAAGTCCGCCCATATCGCACGTATATTCTCTCCTGCCCTGAAGACTCATAATAAAGTCCATATCCTCGCTTTCAATTTCAGCATAATATGGAGATGCGTAAAGCACGTTGCTTTCATCGCTGAAGAATACGTGGTCACCTTCAAGCAAAAACTTGCCGTCAAGCCAAAGCTCTTTTCTGCCGATATATTCTGCATTAACCCACTCTGCAGTATCCATAATTTCGTTCAGCTTTTCAATTTCTGCAGGACTGAGATAATGATTTGCAAGAATCACACGCTCAGGGTTGGTTTCAGCTACACGCTCTTTGAAAAATCTGATTTCATTTGTCCATACACCTAAACGTACTGTAGGACCTTCGGAGATAAGAAATTTATTACCGCCCTCACTGATTTCGAAAATATACATTTGTCCGAGAGGGCTTGCGAATTTTTCCTGAGCCTCAGCGGTCATTTTACCCTTGTAGATTGGTCTGCCGTTTTTATAAAGTCGGAAAGAAATTTCAGCACTCTTTGCTTCTTCACTGTTTTCACTGCCGTCCTGTCTGATGGGTGTCCATATGGGCGTATCATTTCTTTCATAGGTCATTTCTGTGGCTTCTTCGTTACGCTCACCGTATTTTTCCTTAACCATTGTGCCGTCGGTACATGAAATCTCAGCTTTGTCATAATCAAGGCTGAAGATTATGGGACAAGCGTAATACCATGTAGCGCTGAGCATAGGTGAAAAAGTCCATGAGGCAACATCAAAATGGTTCATTGCATTCATTCTGCATTCGTATGTGAGGGTGTCGGAAAGCTGTGTTTCATCATAATCAGAGCTGTCTGTAAGCTCATTGAAGCGCTTTTCAAATTCTTCAGCCGATTCATCGGATACGAATTCTCTGCACTCACGAAGAGCATAGGTTCCGTCTTCCCATATTTCAAATTCGAGAATAGCCTTGTTAGCTTCACCGTATTCAGCAAACTGACCGTTTTCATAGGTATATCTGTACCTTGCAAAACAGACTGCATAGGTTTCATATACAATATGGGATAATGTACCTTCATGCTCTTTCCTTGTTCCGCTCACTGTCTCCACACCGGGAACATGAATGCTCACCGTTGTGAAAGGCAGACCGTCTGAAAGAGAGCCGTCAGGTGCAGGCAGCTGATTCATAAGGGCCATTTCAATCTGAAAATCACGCTCGGAGGTCTCAGAAGTTCTTTCCGTTGTAACGAGGTGATCTTTATAATTTTCACCGAGATAACCGAGCCTTCTGATTTCTTTTACGGTTATCTGACCAACCTCACCTATTTCTGCTTCTCCCTTTTCGTTTATAACACCATCAAGCCACAGAGTAGGTGCAAAAGCCTTTATCATATAATGTTCGTCATTTTCTGTTTTCACAAGATAGTGAAGTGTGCAATTTTTTCTTTCGCTTTCGCTGTCCCAGTTTCTTGCAACATAAGCTACGGTTATTCTGTCAAGCTCAGGTGCCATATCAAGGAAGGTAAAGCTATCCAGTCTTTCATTGTCAAGGTCGCTTTTCTGAAGCTCACCGACATCAGCAGTTATTCCGTTTTCTATAACATAAAGGTAAGGTGTCTCTGCAAAGCCTACACCATATATGTTTTCAGTAACATAATCAGTTACTCTTTCGCTGTAAACGGTATCTCTTTCAAGATAATAACCCTCTTTGATATCATCGGCAGTTACGGGATTTGTAAGAAGACAAACCGAAGCCACAACTGAGGCAATAAGTGCCACAACAATCACCCAGAAGGCAGGCTTTTTGTAGTTCATTACAGATTTGATTCTCTGCTTCACTCCAACCTCACCAAAAGCAAGAGGACAAGCAGCAATTATTCTTCTGTGTGTACTGTTCTCCAGAAGTGCGAGGGAATATTCGCGTCTTTTTTCGGTTTCAAAATCTTTAACCGCCTTTTCGTCGCAGGCAAGCTCAATATCTCTGCATAAAAGCACATAGGCTACCCACATAAGAGGGTTGAACCAATATACAGAAAGAATCAGAAAGGCTATGGGTTTAATAAGGTGGTCTTTTCTTTTAAGGTGAGCTTTTTCGTGTGCTATGATATGATTTCTGTTTTCTGCAGAAAGACCGAAGGGAAGATAAATCTTCGGTCTGATTACACCGAGAATAAAGGGTGACTCTACATTTTCACTCTCGTATATATTACCCTCTGATTTAACGGCAAAGCGCATTTTTCTTCTTAATAAACTGTAGCACACCACAGTATAAACGAGCATTACTGCAAGACCGAGAAGCCACACATAAGAGCTGATTATTGCCACAACCTGTAAGGGATTCACACTGCTTTCAAAGCTTGGTGCAAAGCTCTCGGAGATAATTGGATTTACCACTGTGTTAAAAGCAGGTATACCCGTACTGATTGATGGTGAAGGTGAATAAATAATATCAGGTGACACAACCTCAGATGAGGGTATCAGACTGAAAATGCTTTCAATCGAAAATGGAAAGACAAGTCTTATGCCAACAAGCAGCCACCAGACACAGTTAATCCATTTCGGTGCTTTTCTGAGAAGAAGTCTCAATATCAGAACAAAGAGAACTATCCACCCTGCACTCAGGCTGAGGTTCAATACTTTTATAAACAAGGTCGTAATGTCAAACATATGCTACACCTCACTTTTCAATTATCTTCATAATCTCATCAATCTGCTTTTCTGAAAGATTCTGCTGCTTTGTAAAGGCGGCAAGGAAAGCGGGAAGCGAATTTCCGAAGCGCTTTTCCATAAGCTCGTTCATTTCAGAAAGCTGGGCCTCTTCTTTTGAAACAAGAGAAGACACAATAGCGTTTTCGTTTTTCAGCACTCCTCTTTCCGAAAGGCGTCTGATTACTGTATAGGTTGTCGCCTTGCTCCAGCCGAGCAGTTCTTTAGAAAGCTTCACAAGCTCTGTACTGTTTACAGGCTCATTTTCCCAGACTATCATACAGAAGCGGTATTCACTTTCAAAAATTTTCGGTGTATCCATATTTATCACTCCTTTTTGGTTTAATCTGTTAAACCTTACAAATGAAGTTTAACGCATTAAACCTCATTTGTCAAGAGTTTTCAGAAAAATTTGTGAAAATTAATAATTGACCTTGGGAAAATAAAGAGTATAATTGAAATAAGAGAAAATAAGGAGAGATGAATATGAACAAAAAGCTTTATCTGAGAAGCCTTGCAGCACAAGGCTGGTACAATTTTACCGAAGGTCTTGTTTATGCCCTGACGGTAAGACCTACACCTGAAAATCTTATTTATGAAAGAAAAATCTCTTACGGCACAGATAATATGCAATATATCAACACCTATTGCAAAAAGGGAACCGAAAACGAAAAGAAGCCCCTTTTCATTTATATTCACGGTGGCGGCTGGCTTTCAGGCATAACTGAAATGCGTAACAGATATGTCTCTCTATGGGCGGAAAAGGGTTATTTCACCGCTTGCGTAAGCTACGGCTATGCTCCTCAGCATATTTTCCCTGCACCCATTCAGGACTGCTTCTCTGCAATTGATTTCATTGTTGACAATGCAGAAAAGTGGAACCTTGATTTAGACAACGTTATTCTTGCGGGAGAAAGTGCAGGCGGCTATTTTATTTCTCACGTCGCTTCTGCAGCCTGCGATTTTTCAGATTATGCCAAAAAAGGACTTACCTTCAACAGCCGTGATAAGCTTAATATAAAAGCTATCGTGGGACTTTCAGGCGGATATAATTTTGCAAGATTTTTAGATGAAGAAAAAGGTCAGTCAAAATTCCCCGATATAAAAATTATGAGCAAGAGCTTTTTCGGTATGGAGCTTCCTGAGCTTAAGGAATGGCTCAGAAGTGACGAAAGCAGTCTTGCTTCACCGAAGATTACAGAAAGCTTTCCGCCTATGTATATGGCTTGGGCAACAAGAGATAACCTGAAATACGAAACCTTTGATATGGCAAAGGATTTATGTGCCTTCCACATCCCCTACCGTCTTTTCAAGGTTGACGATATCAGCGCTCAGCACGCCTGGACAACAATGCCCATCTTCAAAAAGAGCAGAGAGTGCTTTGAGGATGCATACAGATTCTGTGAAAGATATATTGAGAGATAAAAAATTACTGCAGAACGGAAAAAATCTGGACATTTTGTTTCA
>JAZRJR010000053.1:0-28286 GCA_045645885.1 Acutalibacteraceae bacterium
CTATAAACAAACTTCGCCTCTCGGCGTACCTTTGTACGCCTTCGGGTAACCGAAAAACAAGCAAAAGCTTTGTTTTTCGCTCAGTTTGTTCATTCTGCATCTTTTTTTCACGCCCCTGAAAAGGAGCTGTAAAAAACTTTCGTTTTTTACAGCTCCTTTTATGTTACTTTATGAAATTGAGATTTTCGTCAACTGCAGTAAATCTCGGATATCTGCTGTCAGTATAAACAGTAGGCTGAGTTTCTCTTGAAAGAAGCCACATTGCAAATTCTGCGTGGTCACTGCCTACTCTGCCGCCTACATGAGGCGCATCCTTGATAATCCAGGTTGCATCCTTGTATACACAGCTTGAAGCGTCAACTACTCTGTCGGGTGAAATAAACTCTGATTTAACCTTTGAAATATACTCATCACTGAGTGTTTCACCGAAGTTTGCAAAGGTACCGCCGTGTGAAGTGAGGTAGCTTTCAATTACAGAGTCGCTCTGCACAACCGTTTCGTCATAAATGGGAAGAAGCATATTGTTGTAATGTGAAACAAAGCTGACCTTTACACCGTCAGAATATGCCTTGTCAATTACCTCTTCGGTGCTGAAAATGAATTTTCTGATTTCTGAAAGCTCATCAATAATTACGGGATATTCATCCTTGCAGTCACCGAACACAAACTCAACGCTGCTGTCGAAATCCTTATCGCAGCAAAGTCCCCAGAAGCCGAGAGATGTGCCTAAGTAATCACGCATAAGCTCATCATATACACGCTCTTTATTCTTTGCAATAAAGCCGTTGAGAAAATCTGCAACAAAATCAAAAAGCTTTGCGGTTTTAAGAGCCTTTAAAAGCACACTTAAAAGCTGATTATCTGTCATATTGCTGAGATAGTTATAAAGGAAATCGCCTGTTGTATAAATATCACCCGTAAGAGCCGCACCGGCAACATCTGTGCCGTTGTGTGCCGCTGAAAAGTATACGAGAGTGTCAAGGCTGTCTGTGCCGTATTCATACATATATGCAGTTGCAACCATACCGCCCATACTGCATGCACCCATATCAACCTTTTCTTTGCCGGTGTTTTTCTTCACCATTTCAACAAAGGCACCCAGCTCATCAGAAAGAGTAAGGGGACTCTTTCTCCAGTCATATGTGAAGAAATAAACATTTTCACCGCCGAAGGTGTTTACTGCAGTCTGAACAAGACCGCCTTCACCGTCTGTCCATGAGAGAATATCTTCGATTTCTCCTGCAGGGTAGGGATAAGACTGCATATGCACATCAGCATAAACCGACTTACCCTCTTTGTCAGATGAAATGGGTGCAAAAAGCTTTTGCATAAAGGTAAGAAGTGCAGTTTCAAAGCTGTCTTTTTCCTTTTTTGCGACACCTGTAGCAAAATCAAAAATGAAGCCGAGAAAATCATTGAAATTGAAAGCGAGAGCCTTTGAGCCGTCCTCATGAATAAGTCCGCCGAAGTCAATACCTCTTACAATCACAACAGGGTCACCGTCATAAGCCTTTTCAGCTTCTTCTGCTGCAAAAGAAGGCACGGCTACAGAAAAAGCCATTACAAGTGCAAGAACAAGCGAAATAAATTTCTTCATATTTTTCTCTCCTTTAATACGTCTTTTTTATGTATTCAATAAGGTCAGCCACGGCACCCTTGTTGCAATGGCAAGCCTTGAATTCACAGATTTCCTTTATATCGTCAGGAGCCTGACCTGCACAGGCAGGATGGCTGACGCTTTTAAGCATATCCCAGTCGTTATAGTAGTCACCTATCGCTGAAATATTTTTCTTATCTATACCCAGTATTTCTGAAAGCACACCAACGGCATAGCCCTTATTGGTATTTTTGTCAACAAGGTCAAAGGACATAGGGCCCGTATCAATGAGATAATGCTCATCCCCTGTTCTTTCAGAGAAAAAGCTTCTTATCTCCTTAACCTGCCATATAGGACAAAAGCAGATGATTTTTCCCCAGTTACCCTTGGGCACCTCGTCAATTGTTCTGAGCCTTTTAAAGGGCAGACGGTCAATAAGCATCATAACCTCAGACATAATTTTAGGTCTTACAAGATAAATCATATCTGAAGCAAAAACACCGATTTCAAGAAAGGGATACTTTGCCATTGCTTCTCTGACAATGTCAGCTGCGCTTTCCTTAATTGAATTGAACCAGAGCATCTCATCCTTATGATAATCGTAAATTCCTGCACCGTTGAGGATAATTGCAGGAGTTTTCACATCAGGCAGATTGAAATAATGAGGCCTCATTGAAGGCACGCTTCTTGCTGAAGCAAGGGTAAAATTGCCCTTATTTTCGTGAACGAAGGAATCAATAGCCCTTGTGTTTACCTTCGGTGTGCGTCTTAATTTGTTGTTGAGTGTGCCGTCAATATCGGACACTATAAGCCAGTTCGAATAATTCTTTTTATTTTCCATATCAATAATTGTAAATTATATTATCCTTATATTTTTCTGCCATAGTGAGCAGTTCTTCTTCTGTGAGATAAGCCGTTGTGCAGCCGACGGCAGTTACACATTTTCCGCCTGTAAGATTGCCGTAAAGAACGCATTTTTCGGTTGGCTCGTCCTTCATTATGCCGTAAAGGAAGCCTGCAAAAAAGGCATCGCCCGCACCCGTTGAGTCAACACGCACGAACTCATCCACACTCTTTACATAAGTGAATTTTCCGTCCTTGTAAATAAGACAACCGTCTTTGTCAAGCTTTACAATTGTTGTGTCGAAATATTTACTGAGCTTGATTGCCGCCTTTTTCGGGTCGGTTTCGCCAGTAATTTTAAGAGCTTCCGTTCTGTTGGGAAGGAAGTAATCGGCAATATTAAGCATTTCATCATAGCTTTCAAGGCTCATATCCTCAACAAAGCCTGTGTCAAGGATAACAATTGTTCCCTCTTCTTTAAGCTTTCTGTAAACCTCAGGGTTATCAAGGTGCATGGCAACGGCCTTTGCACCCTTAAGATTTTCATAAATTTCATCTGATGAAGCTTCGTTTTCACTGTTGCCGTATGACCAGAAGGTACGGTCATTTTTTGTTATTGCACCTGCGGTGATGTTAACGGCAATACGGCTGCCCTTATACACATTCACAGGCTCAACGCCTGCTTTTCTGTATTCGGACAAAGCAAAGTGTGAGAACATATCATCTGAAAGCTCGGTAACTGTTTTTGTTTTCACACCGAGTCTTCCGAGAGTCACCATTGTGCCGGGTACACCGCCGCCGAGACACAGAGAAAATCTGTCGGTGAAAATTTCTTCACCCTCTTCGGGAAGCCGTGGCATATTTTCAAAAAGTAAGTCAACATTTGTTTTTCCGTAGCCTGCTGCAAAGTTCATAATTTTCCTCCAGAATTTTACTGTCTTCTATTTTAAACTTCTTGCCGTAATTTGTCAATTATTTTACATTGCCTTTTGCAGTTCGGTTTTGATTTTTTCAATTATTCTTTTTTCAAGCCGTGAAATATAGCTTTGTGAAATGCCGAGAATGTCTGCAACCTGCTTCTGAGTGTACTCCTTTGAGCCGAAAAGACCGAAGCGCATGGTCATAATCTGCTTTTCTCTGTCCTGAAGCTTATCAACAATTTTCAGCAGTTGATTTTTTTCATCCTCCATTTCAATATTCTGATTCACGCTGTCGCTGTCACTGCCCAGAACATCGGACAAAAGCAGTTCATTGCCGTCCCAGTCAACATTCAGAGGCTCATCAATGGACATTTCGTTTTTACGGTTGGCGGTTTTGCGAAGATACATCAGAATTTCATTTTCAATGCACCGTGAAGCATAGGTTGCAAGCTTGATTTTCTTTGTGGGACAAAAGGTGTTCACCGCCTTGATAAGTCCTATTGTACCGATTGAAACAAGGTCTTCGATGTTTATTCCCGTGTTCTCAAACTTTCTTGCAATATAGACCACAAGCCTAAGATTATGCACCACAAGAAGCTCTCTTTTATTGAAATCTCCTTTTGCAATTTCGGTTAATATTTCGTCTTCTTTTTCTTTTGTAAGCGGTGCAGGAAGATTTTCAGGGCCGTTTATGTAATAAAGCTCACCGCAGTTTTTTCTTCTGAGCTTTTCTTTTATACTTTTAATAAAATCAAAAATTCTTTTTTGCATAGCTGTCTCCTCTTTCCGATTTCTGATTTACAAATAAATCCGGTGGCAGAATTGCTTCAAAATCACCGTTTCTGAGCTTTTTCTCTGTGAGGGCAACAACAACCCTTTCGGTTTCAAAGCTGCCGTCAAGACTGCTTATTTTCACCTTTGAAGGCCTGAAGCACGGCAGAAGTCCCTCACCGCCGACGGTACTGCACACAATAAATCGCAGTTTATTCTCAAGCGCTGCTTTTTCATCAAAGATATTTTCACCGAAGATACCTTCAAAAACGCCCTTGTGAACGATTACAACCGGATAAGCTGTAAAGGGGTCAGAGAGCGAATTGCCCGTATCAAGAAAGCTTTTACAGAGAAATTCTTTGTCTTTATAATAGATATGCAGATCATAAACCGTGTTATGAGGAGTTTTAAAGCTCAGGGCCTTGCAGATTGCCCGAAGAAGCACCCAGCACACAGCAGTAAGCACCACGAGAGTTGTTGCATCAATATCAAAGTAAACTATGCCGCCGTTGTAGTACAGATTCTCAGGTGTGAAGAAGTACCAGAGAGCAAACATCAGACCGCCAAAGGCAAAATTCACGCCGAAAAAGCTGACAACAAGCCGAAAGAGATGCCGTTTGTTCAGCACCCTGCAGGAAACGAAAATCAGCAGAAAGCAGAAAGGTACACGGCTGAGAGACACCGCACTGTCACTTATTTCAGGCACAAGAATTATGAGGGAATAAAGACCGCTGAGAAGTGAGGCAAAAAGAAGCCTGAGCCTTTTCATTGAGGTTTTTGAAATCAAAGCAGTCAGCAGCAAAAGACCGTAGGTTATGTAGACGTTCAGCACAAAAAGTATGTCGGCATAGATAATCCGCATTTTCATCACCCGTTATATTATAGTGAAACAAAGGCGGTTAATATGTCGAGTTGTGGGGTGGGAAAAATAATGACCTCTCCGTCAACCTTCGGTTGCCACCTCTTCTTTCAGAATAGGCTCTGCTTCCGATCTTTTTTTGCAAAATAAAAATGTCATTCTGAACGAAGTGAAGAATCCTTAAGATTCCTCGCAAGGCTCGGAATGACAGAAAAATCCCACCGAGGTGTATCGGTGGGATGAGAGTATTAAGTTAATCAATAGTGTGCTATACCACAATCACAAAGAGGTGCAACACCAACAATTTTTATTACAAACTTGAAAATAATTACAAGTAATTCGAAGAAGTCACCTTTCATATGGCAGAAGCACCTGCATTCTGATTCTTCAGGTTCTGTAGGCTCTTCGGGTGTGTCGGGAACAACCGGAGTATCCGGTTCTTCAGGCTCTGTTTCTTCAGTTTCCACAACAATTACATAAATACTGAAGTGGTCGGTTTCAAAAACAAGATGACTACCTTCACGGTAAGCATTCATATCTGTGAGAGTGCCGTCATCGTTTACACGGTAAACCTTGTAAACACCATTCTTGCTCCAGTCGTTGGGAAGCTTGACTTTAATTGTACCGTCAGGCTGAACATGAACGCCATCACCATTTTTCAGGTTGATATCAAATGCCTTGAGAACTTCCGCATTACCCTCAATGCCGTTTGTAACGGTTTCTTCTATAACAAGGAAGCTGTCGCCTGAAATTTCATCAATTTCAAGTGCTTCCACCTGAAGTTCATCACAGTGGATACATTTACGAGTGCGAATCATATTATCGTAGTCGTATGTCCATTCGCCCTTGAAGAAGTGAGTTAATTCGTATTTCACACCGTTTTCGATTGCGTAGGTTTCGGCGGTTGAGCCGGAGTGGCAGTAGATGGTGGAAAGGTGGATAATATTTTCTGTATACAATATATGCTCACTTATCTTTGCCATTGCTTCTTCATCACCATCAAGAAGAATCTTTTTATATAACTCAATTATTTCTTCTTGAGTGATATCAAAAAACTCAAATTGCGTAGGATTCATTGAATATGTATCCAATTCTACATTCATAGCCTCAACAACGATGCGATCAACAAAATTATTGCAAGCCATCCCAACACCACAAATTGATTCTACACTGGCAGGTATCGTAATCTCGGTTAACCCAAAATTATAACCAAAACTTTCTTCCTCGATTTTTTTTAGGTTATCGGGGAGCTTGATTTTTTCAAGGTAGAGAACAGAGAAAAAAGACATACTGCAGATTGTTTCCACTGTTGAAGGCACAAGATATTCAGTAGTTTTGCTACCGGCGGGATAACATATCAACTTTGTTTTATCTTTATCAAAAAGAACGCCATTTTCGTCACTTGAATATGCTGCGTTATTTTCATCCACAATTATGCTTTCAAGACTAATAGCCTCGCTAAAAGCACTATAGCCAATGTACGTCACACTTGCAGGAATGAATATATTTTTAAGTTTTATACAACCGTCAAAAGCACTGCTATCAATTGTAGTTACGCCTTCAGTCAATGTGATATTTTCAAGATTTTCGCAAAAAGCAAAACAACGTTTCCCAATAGTTTTAACTGAATTCGGTATAGTTATACTAGCTAAATTATAACATCCCAAAAAAGCTCTATCTTTTATTGCTGTTACACCTTTTGGTATAACAAATTCAGTAAAACTAACACAATAAGAAAATGCATCTTCGCCAATTCCAACCACACTATCAGGGATTTCTATGCTTTTAAGACTTTCACAATAGGCAAAAACATACCCTTTTATTTCGGTTACACCATCAGGAATAGAAATCTCTGCAAGTTTTTTGCAATTATAAAAAGCGCTTTCACCAATTAAAACTACACTATCTGGAATATCTATACTTTCAAGACTTTCACAAGAATAAAAAGTATGGTGTTTGATTTCTGTTACACCATCAGGAATAGTTATATTGGAAAGTTTTTTACAATCTCTAAAAGCTGAATTTCCTATACTGTTCACTGTATCAGGTATAACAACTGTGGCAATTTGATTCTTTTCCTCGTTGAAACCATAAAAAGCTCCTGAACCTATGTGTGTTATACCACTTTCTATTGTTACCTTATTTATATAATAGTCATACCAATCGCTACTATGAATCGAGTAACTACCATTGTCATCAAGTTCACTAGCATAATCCTCCATCGCTCCTTCGCCGCTGAAGACAATTTCACCGTCATCATAAAGCACCCATGTAACATTGTCACCCTCTGCACCGCAGTCACCTGAGATAACAACAGCTCTTTCCGCACTTGCTCCGAAAATGAAGCACACAGCCATAAGCACAACTGTAGCAATTATCAGAGCAATTTTCTTTGGTTTTTTCATTTTTATTTCCTCCTCAAAAGTTTATAAATTTATTTTACTACTTTAAAAGAGAAAAATCAAGAGTTTTCCAACCCCTCAGTCAAAATCTGCGATTTTGACTGAGGGGTACGCAAAAAGGACACCCGAAGGTGTCCTCGATTTTGCATTCTGCACAGCCGTCCCTTTTAAGGGAAGGTGGCTGCGAAGCAGTCGGAAGGGTCTTATGCTTCCTTAGCTGCGTTTTCTCTTGCGATTCTGTTTTCTGTAACTATCTTTGTAACCTCGTCCATAAACTCACCGTGAAGCTTGAACTTCTTTGTGAAGATGATAAGTGAAACGATGAAGAGTACGGGAGGAATTACTGTCATCATAAGTGTGATTGCAAGCTTTGCACTTTCGGGGTTCTGATTGTGAAGAGCACCGTCATACTTTGAAATACCGAGAGAAGCAAAGAGGATAATTGTCTGCATTGTGTATGCCATCTTCTGAAGGAAGCCCTTCATTGAGAAGGTGATGGATTCACTTCTGAAGCCAAGCTTAACCTCACCGTAGTCAACAACGTCAGCAAGGAATACTGTCTGTGCAATGAACATTGAAGCCATACCGATTGCAGCAATGAGATAACCGATGCACATAAGCATGAAGATATCTGCAAATGAACCCACTGCCATCATAACGTAACCGATAGCTGTGATAAGAAGTGAGGTCTGATAAGCCTTTCTCTTTGACATATACTTCTGAAGGAAGGGAAGAAGGAGAAGACCCACAACTGAACCCACAGCCTGGAAAAGTGAGAAGCTTGACTGCTTGTTGGGATCACCCACAACAACGTCAAAGTAATAGGTTGCAACACCTGATGTAAGGTACCAGCCTGCGTTTGAAATCATTGCGAATACCATAAATACGATAAGCTGATCGTTGGACTTGATAACATTGAAGGCTGATTTGAATGAGAACTTTTCTGCAGGCTTTATTGAAACAGTTTCTTTTGTTGTGAAAACTGAAAGTCCTGAGAAGAAAACAAGGCAAACCGCACATACTGCAGCACAGATTACATAGCTTCGTGCATCGTGAACCTTACCCATAACACCGTTTACGTCAGGCTTTTCTGTGATACTTACAGCTGTCATAATTACGGGAGCAAGAATTGATACTGCACCCTGACCGAGACCTGAGAAGGTTCTTGCAAGGGTTGAAATGAGGCTTCTCTCCTTGGGGTCGCTTGTGAACGAGGGAACCATTGACCAATAAGGAATATCAGCCATTGTATTTGTCATCCCCCAGGCAACGTATGCAATTGCAACATAAGCGCAAAGAGCTACACCTGTAAGCTTGAAGGGATTTGAGAAGAGGAATATAAGAACGATTGCGTTGCAGAGTGAACCTCTTAAAATCCAGGGTCTGTATTTGCCCATTTTTGTGTGAGTGTTGTCTACGATTGTACCCATCATAGGGTCATTGATGCCGTCCCAGATTCTCGCAATGGGTGTGAGAATAAGAAGGAAGGATGCGCTGAGGCCGAGAACGTCTGTGAGGTATTTTGCAAGGAATGAATAGAACATTCCGTAGCTGAGGTCAAGACCTATAGCACCTACACCGTAGCCGAGTTTACTTTTGAGATACTTGATGGTTTCCATTAAAGTTCTCCTTTCAATACTGAGTCCGTATAATTTTCAATTTCTTCTTTTTTTATTTCAGTCAGCTCATTTTCCTCTGTGTCAGAGCAGACACAGACATAGGCATCAGGGAATCTGCACACCTTGAAATGATAACCGAATTTTACAAATCTGCTTTCGGCAAGGCAATTTTCAAAGCTGAAGGTATTAAGACCTCCTGTTATTCCCTCGCCTGTTTTTTTGAGCACACTTTCTTTCATTGCCCAGAGCCTTGTGAAATCTTCAGAGGGATTTTCACTTTTCTGAAGAAACAGCTTTTCGCTTTCAGTGAAAAATCTTTCCGCTATTCTGGGATTATATTTTTCCACCGTCTGCACGTCGCAGCCGATTTCACTTTCAGAAATACTGCATACAACATAACTTCCGCTGTGGCTTATATTGAAAAATGTGCTGCCGTTTTTAAGATAAGGCTTTCCGTTTTCACCGTAAGTGAACTGAAGCTTCTTATCGAATCCCTTCTCCCTCATAATATACGACAGAAGCACTCTGCCGAGAAGAGAGTGGTTTTTCGAAGACTGATTAATTATTCCGGGTGAAACGATTTTTTCACATCTTCGTATTTTATCACGGAATTCCTCTGTGAAATCTTTTGTACAGATGAAAAAGGTCATACTGTTGTGATTGCTTCTGCGTCAGGAAGCATAATCATACAAACGATGTATGCCATAATTCCGCCGCCTATCCAGAGTGTAAGTGCAACAAAGATAAGACGTACAATCATAGCGTCAATGCCGAAATAATTTGCAATACCGTCACATACGCCTGAGATTTTTTTATCCTTGCCCTTTGTGATTTTTTTGTAAGTGCCTTCCACTTCAACATAGCCCTCAGGGGGCTGAGTGAGTATAAGAGCACAGACAATGTATGCCACAAGAACAGGCACGATAGCAGTCATAAGAGCAATTGTTACAAACAGAATTCTTACAAGTGTCGGGTCAATGTTCAGGCTTTTGCCGATACCGTCGCAAACACCACAGAGCTTTTTATCCTTGCCAAGATAAATCTTTTTCATATTCATTCTCCTTTTACTTCTTTGTTTTTATTTTATACCGTTCTGCTTTTTGCAAGCAAGAAGTGTATTTTTCATAAGCACTGCAATTGTCATAGGACCGCAGCCACCGGGTACGGGAGTGATAAATTCGCATTTATCCTTCACGTTTTCAAAATCAACGTCACCGCAGAGCTTTCCGTCTTCGTTTCTGTTGATGCCAACGTCAACAACAATTGCACCCTCTTTAACCATATCGGCAGTAACAAATTTTGCTCTGCCCACAGCTGCAACAATAAGGTCAGCCTTTGAGGTGATTTCAGAAAGGTTCTTTGTTCTTGAATGGCAGATTGTAACTGTTGCACTTCTTTCAAGAAGAAGTGAAGCCATGGGCTTACCCACAATGTTGCTTCTGCCGATGATTACGCAGTTTTTTCCGCAGACGTCAATGCCGTAATAATCAAGAAGCTCAATTACACCCATAGGTGTGCAGGAAGCCATATCATAGTCACCCTGCCACATTTTGCCCACATTTTCAGCTGAAAAAACGTCAACATCCTTCTTGGGTGAAATGCGCTCAATTACAGCCTTTTCGCTGATGTGCTTCGGTACGGGAAGCTGACAGAGAATTCCGTTGATGCTCTCGTCAGCATTGAGCTTATCAATAACTGAAAGAAGTTCTTCTTCTGTTGTTTCCTCAGGCATTGCATATTCTACCGAGCGCATACCTGTGAATTCACAGGCCTTCTTTTTGTTGTTTACATAAACCCTTGAAGCGGGGTCATTTCCTACAATAATTACTGCAAGAGCAGGTTCAATTCCTTTTTCTTTAAGAAGCTCAACTTCTTCTCTTACTTTAGTTTTAACGTGGTTTGAAACCTCTTTGCCGTCAATCAGTTTGTACATTGGCTGGCTCCTCCTTTACCTTTATTCCGAGTTTAGCTTTTATTCTTCTGCGTCTTGCACGGCCGTTTGCCTGACGAAGAAGCTTTTTTTCATAGTTGATTCTTTCCTTTTCATTCATAGGCGGAAGATAATCAACGCCCTCAATAGGCTTTGGATTTTTTGTGAATTTAATTGTGAGAGCAACAAGCAAGGTTCCGCACACAAGCACAATTGCAAGTGAGAGAAGCTGTGAGGCTCTTAAGCTTGTGTTGCCGATATAAAGACTGTCTGTTCTCATACCCTCAACGATAAGTCTTTCAGCACCGTACCAAAGACCGTAGCAAAGGAAAAGCTGACCGCTGAATTTGCGGAACTTTTTGAGTATGACATAAAGCACGAAAAAGCCGAGAATACACCATACTGATTCATAGAAAAATGTGGGGTGAACATAAAGGTCGTTTTCGGCAATATATTCTGCAACATTTTCAATTCCCTCAAGACCGAATTCACTTTTGTTTGCTGAGATGTATGACACAACAGTATCACTCATCATACCCCAGTTTTTATAAGTAATTCCGCCGAAGGCCTCCTGGTTTGCATAGTTGCCCCATCTGCCGATACCCTGACCGATGAGAAGGCTTATGCCCACCATATCAAGAAGATTCCAGAAGTTCATTTTTTCGACCTTGCAGACGATATAGGCACAGAGTATACCTCCGATTATACCGCCGTAAATTGCAAGACCGCCCTCCCATATTTTCGGAATTTCCGAAAGGTGCTGAGAGTAGTAATCCCACTTGAACAATACATAATAGGCTCTTGCACCCACAATTGCACCGACTGTGCCGAAAATCAGCACGTCAATCATTTTGTCAAGATTAATATTCCATACATAAGCAGTTCTTCCGCCGAAAAGCACCGCAAGAAGAAAGCCGAAAGCAATAATCGCTCCGTACCAACGGACCTCGGTAAAGCCTAAATCGAGGATTTTTGAAACCTCAAATTCTGAAGCGATTCCTGCAAATTTTACAAGGACTGTATCCATATTTTTCCCCTTTCATAAGGAGTTGTTTTATCACCAGGTAAGCTGAGTCAGAGCTATCATAACAGGTATGGTAAGAACGGAAATGAAGCTTACAAGAGCAACGGTTTTTGATGCAACCTTTGTATCTCTTTCATATCTTGTTGCAAGCATAAAGGTGTTATTTGCCGAAGGAGCTGAAGCTGTGATAATGCTTGCAGTAAGAAGCACACCTGTTACACCGCAGAGATAATAAGTGCCGAGACAAAGAAGAGGCACAACAATAAGCTTCATTAAAGCTGTAAAATAAATCTTTTTGTCCGTAAACATTGTTTTGAGGTCGGTGTGTGCAAGGTATGTACCGAAAATAAGCATTGCTACGGGACTGTTGAGTCCTGCCATCATTCTGAGAGGCTCACTGACAATAAAGGGAAGCTTTATGCCAAGAAGGAAAATCGGAAGACCGATTACAAAGGATACAACACCCGGATTCATAAGAAGATTTTTTATGCTTATCTTCTTTTCGTCACCCTTACCCATAAGTATCGCACCGTGAGCAAAGTTTACAACGTTGAAAACAAGCACACCGTTGGCACAGTAAAACGTGCCCTCATCCCCTAAAATTGCCTGAGCAAGAGGAAGCGCCATAAAGCTTACATTTCCGTAAATTGAAGCGAATTTGTAAATGCAGTTGTTTTCATCCTTTCCGTTTCGAAGGAAGGGAGCATTGACTAAAATCGCAATTACATGAGTAGCAGTTGCAATAACAAAGGAAATTGCAAATTTCTTTATGTTTTCAGGTGTATTCTCTATATTGGAAAAAGCGTTTACAAGGGTGCACGGTGTTATGAAATATAACAGAAGACGAACAACCTTTTTTGCAGTTTCCTCGGTAAAAAGCCCTGTTTTGTCACAGATGAAGCCTGCGGCGACCATTACATAGAGCATACCCACCTGAGTAGAAGCAGAAATCAGATTTTCAAGAAAAAGATTCATTATTCATCACCGTTTTTTTCGTCATATGCTGTATAAGGATTAATGTCAGTGCACACAGTTTTAACAAGCACAAAGATGAAAATAAAGAAAGCAAAATCTGCAAGCTGGAAGGTGTGCTGAGGATTGATGAATTTTTCAAAGCTGATTACGGTGAAAATAAGTCTCGGAACACTGAGAATTATTGCAATAAGAGCTGCCGCTGCACCGTAAGAAGGAATTCTCCATCTGAAGCCTTCGCTGTAAACTCCGCTTATTACCTGAGCGAGCGCCATAAAGAAAATAAGCATAAATGCGAGCATAACGAGCTCAAGGAAAAGGTCTGAAACCTTAATGAAGCTTATCTGTCTTACAAAGCGGCACACCATTCTGAAGCCTGCCCATGCAACGGGCATTGTTGCAAGAACTCTGTGCTTTGAAGCTCCTTCGGTGCCTTTGAAGTAATCCTTTGCAAGGAAAAGGAAATATAAGGCTGAAAGAAGAGCAAAGACACTCTGAAGAAATCTGGGCATTGCACCGGTAAGCATAAGATTCTTGAAATCAGCTGAGTCTGCACCGCTCATTGATGTAAGGCCTGAAATAAAGTCAAAGAAAAGTGAAGCAGCAAAGAAAGCTGTTGCAGCACCGAGAGGCTTGCTCTTTACACCCTGAAGCTGAATTTTTTCTGATTCGGCAGTAAGATAAGCCTTCACAAGAAAACAAAGCACGGTTGCAACAAGTCCGAGTATCAGTATAATGCTCAAAGGCTTTCCGCCGGTTGCAAAGCCTGTTTCACTGTCAATGAATTTTGCCATCTGGATACATCTTATAATAATGCCTACAATGGCGGAAATTCCGAGAATTTTATAAATATCACCTAAGGTAACTGAGGTTGTCTGGCCTTTGATTTTCATCTTTAGTCCTCCTTATCCATATTGTAAACTCTTTGGTCTGAAGGTATGTAATCAGATATCTGTGTATAGTTTTCAATACGTTCTTCCATAGGAACATATTTCTTTGCAAAAGCGATATTCTTATAAGCAGGACGGATAATCTTACCGCCTGTAAGAAGCTCTTCCATTCTGTGTGAGCACCAGCCTGCAATTCTTGCTGTTGCAAAAATGGGAGTGAAAAGGTCATCGGGAATATTCAGCATTCTGTAGATAAGACCTGAGTAAAGATCAACGTTGGCACACATAATCTTGTTCTTGCCCTTGACCTTTCTGTAAACCTCAGGAGTAAGTCTTTCGATGCTTGCAATAAGCTCGTAATCCTTTTCAAAGCCGAATCTGTAAGCGAATTCCTTTGCCTTTCTCTTGAGAATTACCGCACGGGGGTCAGAAAGTGTATAAACTGCATGGCCCATACCGTAAATAAGTCCTGAACCGTCACCTGCTTCTTTGCGCATAATCTTTTCAAGATAAGCGAAAACCTGACTTTCATCAGTAACGTCTTCAACATTTTCAATGATTTCATTGACCATATTTGTAACCTTGATGTTTGCACCGCCGTGACGTCTGCCTTTAAGTGAGCCGATTGCACCGGCAATTGCAGAGTATGTATCAGTACCGCTTGAAGTAAGCACACGTGTTGTGAAGGTTGAGTTGTTACCGCCGCCGTGTTCAGCGTGGAGAATAAGGCAGATGTCAAGAAGCTTTGCCTCTTCATCAGTAAACTTCTTATCTGAACGGATTGAACGGAGAATTGTTTCTGCGGTTGAAAGCTCCTTCTTTTCAGGGTGGAAGTACATGCTCTTGCCATAGAATTTCATTCTCTTAACCTGATATGCATAGCACATCATAACCGGCAGCTGAGCAATAATCTGTACTGACTGACGAAGAACATTATTGATTGAAAGATCATCGGGATATTCGTCAAAGGAATAAGAAGTGAGAACGCATCTTGCAAGCTTGTTCATAACGTCCATTGAAGCATTTTTCATAAGCACGTCTTCAATATAGTTGTCGGGAAGGTCACGGCAGAGCGCAAGAGTTTCTCTGAATAAATCAAGCTGACTTTTTGTGGGCAGCGAACCGAACATAAGAAGATATACAACCTCTTCAAAGCCGAAGCGGTTTTCTTTTTCACAAGCTTCAATAATTTCGTTTATGTTAAGACCTCTGTATTTGAGAACACCGTGCTTGGGCACACGTTCACCGTCTTCAATATAATAGCCTTCAACTGTACATATTTTTGTAAGACCTGCCATAACGCCTGTACCGTCAGGGTTACGAAGACCTCTTTTTACACCGTATTTCCAGAACTGATCAAGATCTATCTGACTTTTCTTTTCAATTTTTTCGCTCATTTTTTCGAGCAATTCGGGTGAAATCGGGTTTATCTTATCATACATTATTTCTTTCCTCCCGTATTTATAGATATACTTCCTCAATATAATGAATTACTCTACATTTTATAACATACTAATTATAAAGTCAATACAAAATATATTAATTTAAAGGAATGTCTTTATATGAAGATCTACTTTATTATTACACTTTTTCTTTCTTTTATTATGCTTTTCCTCCCCTTTTTGTCTCTCAGTGATAATTTCACCTATGTGCCTCAAAATGAAAAAATAACTGTAGCAGATGAAATAGGCAACGTAAAAGATAAAACAGAGCTTTCTGATTATTTAGTGGGTGTTGTCGCAGCAGAAATGCCTGCATCCTTTCACGAGGAAGCGCTTAAGGCTCAGGCAGTAGCCGCCTACAGCTATTATAAATATCAGAAGGAAAACGGAGCAGAAGCAATAATCGGCAGCTCAGCGGTGCATCAGGGATATAAAACAAAAGAGGAGCTGAAGGAATTCTGGGGTGACAAATATGATTTTTACCTTCAGAAAATTGAAGATGCAGTAGGCGCAGTTTCAGGAGAGTATCTGGTCGCAGAAGGAAAGACAGTGCCTGCACTTTATCATGCGCTTTCTTCAGGTGTGACTGAAAGTGCAGAAACAGTTTTCGGAAAAGAAGTTCCGTCACTTAAAGGTGTAACCTCACCGGGTGACAGACTTTCTCCTGACTATATAACGGAAAAAGCTTTCACCAAGGAGGAAATCTGTTCTCTCACTGAATTTGAAAGTGATAATGAAACTATTGAAATCACCCAAAGCACCGACAGTAAATTTGTAAAAAAGATTCTTGTTTTCGGCAAGGAATATAGCGGAACGGAGCTTCGCACCGCACTTAAGCTTAACAGTCCTTATTTCACCGTAAAAAAGCAAAAGGAAAAATATATTTTTACGGTTTACGGCAAGGGTCATGGTGTCGGAATGAGTCAGTACAGTGCCGATTATATGGCACGTCAGGGAAGCACATATGAAGAGATTCTAATGCATTTCTACTCTGATTGCAGTATTGCTGAATAACAATTTACAAAACAGCTTTGTTGTAGTATAATAAAAAAAGAAGTAAAAAAGAGGGTGAAGAAAATGTTTGTGAGAGTTAACAGTATAGGTATGTTCGGAATGAACAGCTTCGGTGTTGGTGTTGAGGCTTCAATTGAAAGAGGTCTGCCTCGTTTTGACCTTGTAGGTCTGCCCGATGCTGCCGTCAGCGAATCACGTGACAGAGTGCGCTCCGCAATGAAAAACAGCGAATTTTACTACCCTGACTGCAGAGTTACCGTTAACCTTACCCCTGCAGACATAAGAAAAGAAGGTCCTGTCTACGACCTTCCCATACTTGTTTCTCTTCTTGTTGCAACAGGTCAGATGCACTGTGACCTTAAGTATTCCGCTTTTATCGGTGAGCTTTCTTTAAGCGGAAAAATAAGAAAGGTTACGGGTGCTCTTCCAATGGTTATAAAGGCCAAGGAGCTTGGAATGAAAGAGGTTTTTGTACCTGCTCTGAATGCCTATGAAGTGAGTGTTGTCAAGGGAATTGATATTTATCCCGTAAAATCCGTCCGTCAGCTTCACGACCATTTCAGCGGAAAAGAAAAAATCAGAAAGGTTACCTCTTCATTATATAACGAATATACCGTTGACCTTAATTTTGTGCCTGATTTTGCAGATGTAAAGGGTCAGTTTCAGGTTAAAAGAGCTCTTGAAATTGCAGCGGCAGGCGGTCACAATATTCTTATGATAGGCCCTCCCGGCTCAGGTAAGAGTATGCTCGCTAAAAGACTTCCTTCAATTCTTCCCGATATGACCTTTGAAGAAAGCCTCGATGTCACAAAAATTTATTCAATTGCAGGAATGCTTCCTGACAATGTTTCTCTCATAAAATCAAGACCCTACCGCGCACCTCATCACACCATTTCAACTGCAGGTCTGTCAGGCGGCGGAAGAATTCCGAGACCCGGTGAAATCAGTCTTTCGCATCACGGTGTGCTATTTCTTGATGAGCTTCCTGAATTTTCAAAGGTTTCAATGGAGGCTATGCGACAGCCCCTTGAAGACGGAAAAATCACCATTTCACGAGTTTCCGGCTCACTTACCTATCCTTGTGAAATTATGCTTGTCTGTGCAATGAATCCCTGTCCCTGCGGTTTTTACGGCCATCCGACTAAAAAATGCACCTGTGGAAAAGGTGTACCTCAGAAGTATATGTCAAAGGTAAGCGGTCCCCTTCTTGACCGACTTGATATTCACGTTGAAGTGCCTCAGGTTGAATTCAGCAAGCTTTCAAGTGAAGAAAAAGGCGAAAGCTCTGCAGAAATCAAAAAGAGAGTAAACGCCGCAAGAAGAATTCAGACTGAGCGTTTCAAGGGCACATCAGTTACCTGCAACGCAAAAATGACACCCTCGCAGACCTCAGAATTCTGCAGGCTCAGTGAAGCAGGAAAGAAAATTCTTGAACGATGCTTTGAAACAATGGATTTATCAGCACGAGCTTATGATAAAATTCTCAGAATTGCACGTACAATTGCTGACCTTGAAGGCAGTGCAGACATTGAAGTGCCTCACATCACCGAGGCTGTGCAGTACAGAAGCCTTGACAGAAAATTCTGGAATGCGTAAATACTAATATCTAAAATCTCTAAATCGAGTTAAAATACTGCTGACAAAGGTCAAAACAATGGCAAAAATCGTACAAAGTTCAACGCTTTGTACGATTTTCTTAATTATATTAAGTTTATATAAGCTGATTAACTCTAAGAAGATTTGGCATTGTTGTTATTGTGCCTTTATCAACAGTATTTTTATCTTTCGTCACCGAGTACAGCGTGTGCACATTTGATTCCGTCAACACCTGCAGACACAATACCGCCTGCATAGCCTGCACCCTCACCACAGGGATAAAGACCTCTCACATTTGTCTGATAAATATCGTCACGGAGAATTCTTACAGGTGAAGAGCTTCTTGTTTCGGGAGCTGTAAGCACTGCATCGGGAAGAGCAAAGCCATAGAGCTTTTTATCCATCATCACAATTGCTTCAGCCATTGTGTCGGTAACCTTCTTCGGAAGCACCTGTCTGATGTCAGAAGGTGTAACACCTGTGGGACAGCTTGGATTCACAAATGAAAGCTTTGTGGATTTTCTGTCAGAAAGGAAATCACCCACAAGCTGAGCGGGAGCTCTGTAGTCACCGCCACCGAGAATGAAAGCCTTCTGCTCCATCTGTCTTTGAAGCTCAAAGCCTGAAAGCACATCTTCACTCGGAAAATCTTCAGGGAAAATATTTACAAGAAGGGCTGAGTTTGAGTTTTCCTTATCTCTCGCCCATTCACTCATACCGTTTACAACCACACCGCCGTTTTCACTTGTTGCAGCAACAACCGTACCTCCGGGACACATACAGAAGGTATATGCTCCTCTTTCGTGCTTGCCGTGGCACGCAAGCTTATAGTCAGCGGCACCGAGAGCCTTGTGACCTGCAAAAGCACCGTACTGTGCCTTGTCTATCATTTCTCTGGGATGCTCGATTCTTGCACCAACAGAGAAAGGCTTCTGAATCATCTGAATGCCCTTTCTGTAGAGCATTTTTACCGTATCACGAGCGGAGTGACCCACAGCGAGAATTACTGTGTCGGTTTCAAAATCAAAGCTTCTGCCCTTTTCTTCATAGGTAATGCCCTGAACACTTGAGTTATACACGATAATGTCTGTAAGCTTTGCTTCAAACTTAACCTCACCGCCAAGAGAAATAATCTCTTCACGCATATTTTTGATTACACCGGGAAGCTTATCTGTGCCGATATGAGGCTTGCCTGAATAAAGAATTTCTTCAGGTGCACCGTGTTCAAAGAACTCAATGAACACCTTTCTGCAAAGTGTGCTTTTGATACCCGTTGTAAGCTTGCCGTCAGAAAATGTTCCTGCACCGCCTTCACCGAACTGAACGTTTGAGGTTTCATCAAGAATACTCTTTGTAAAGAAGAGATTTACATCCTTTGTTCTTGCATCAACATCTCTTCCTCTTTCAAGAACAAGAGGCTTAAGACCTGCTCTTGCAAGAGTGAGTGCCGCAAAAATTCCTGCAGGGCCGAAGCCTACAACAACGGGACGGAAGGCACTCTTTCTTTTGTTTTCAGGCATTTCATAGGTATAAGGCTCAACTATCTGAAGCTTGTTTGAGTTGATTCTTTTAAGAATTTTTTCTTCGTCACCAACAACCTCAACATCAACGGTGTAACAGAAAAAGACGTTATCCTTTTTTCTGCTATCAACGCTCTGACGCATTATTGTTATTGATTTAATCTGCTCATTTTTCAGCTTGAGAATTTTTGCTGCAGAAGCATATAAATCCTCTTTTGAGCTGTCAAGGCTCATTTTTATTTCATTGATTCTGATCATTTATTATCACCTGCAATTACACTTTCACCGCAAAGTCTGCCGCTGCTCCACGCCCAGAGAAGGTTGTAACCTCCGCACAGACCGTCAACATCAAAAATTTCACCTGCACAGTAAAGACCTTTGTGCTTTTTTGATTCAAGAGTTTTACTGCTGAACTCTTTGCAGAGCACACCGCCCGAAACAACCTGACCGTCAGAAAAATCCTTTGTGCCGCTGATTTCATGGCACCAGCTCTTGCTTGTTGCAACAATCACCGAAAGCTCTTTATTGCTGAGAGAATCAAGGCTTGTGTCAGGTCTGATTCCACATTCCTTGAGAATGGCTTCACCGACCTTCTTAGGCATAAAGCCCATAAGCAAGGTGTCGGCTGTGCCCTTGGGATTTCTTTCACGCAGTCGGATAAGTGTGTCCTTAACTGTGTCGGCATCATAATCGGGAATAAGGTCAACAGACACAAGCGGAAGACTTTTCTTTGTCATAAAATATCTTGCCACAAAAGCTGAAAGCTGCATAACAGCAATGCCCGAAAGTCCGTAATCTGCAAAAAGAAGCTCACCCTTTTCTGTTGTGACCTTCTTTTCATCAAGGAAAAGACTGATTTCAGCCTTGTGTCTTACACCTTTGAGAGCTTTCAGAAGCTGAGTGTTTTTAACGGTAAGCTTTGTAAGAGAGGGTGAAAGCTTTGTTACGGTGTGACCGAGATTTCTCAGAAGCTCATAGCCGCAGTAAGCTTTTACCTGAGCCTTTGAACCGCTACAGATTACAAGCTTGTCGCAGAAAAATTCGTCATTCAGCTTAAAGCCTTTGTCTGTTTTTCTGACCTTTGTGATTTCACAGTCAGTTATAAGCTTTACACCGAGACGCTCACATTCAAAACGAAGGGTGTCAAGAACACCTGAAGCCTGATTGCTGAGCGGATAAATCCTGCCCTCTTCATCGGCTCTTGTAAAAAGTCCCATTTCTTCAAAAAATCTGAGATTGCTCTGCACATCAAATTTCTGCAGAACAGATTTTGCAAAGGTATTATCACCGAAATAATTGCAATCGTTAATATTCATCATATTACATCTGCCGTTGCCTGTGGCAAGAATCTTCTTTCCAACTCTGTCTTTGGCTTCATACACGGTAATTTCAGCTTTCACACCTTTTTCTGCTGCCCTTTGTCCTGCTTCAACAGCGCAGGCAAGACCTGAAGCACCGCCGCCGATTATTGCAATTTTCACCGTAACACCTCCTTTTAATTCACAAAGAAGCCCCCAGCTGAAACTGAGGGCTATTCTGATTTGATATTAGTACAAAGCACCTGCACCGAATTCAAGCTTGCCGGTGAAGATGTCAATCCACATCTGGAACCAGTCTGCAATCTTCTTGATCATTCTTGAAATTGCTTCACCGATATTACCGAGGAATTCATCGGGCTTGCCTGCAAGATTTTCAATGGTGAGTGAATCAAGACTGCCGTCATAGAAGATTTTTTCAAGATGGTCAGTTGTAACAGCGTTGAAGATTTTGAGAAGTCTTGTTTTATAGCCGGCTGTTACATTACCGTTTTCATCAACAACCTTTTCATCAGAAATCTTGCTGTTGAGAATACTAACCTTAAGGCTTTCAATTACTGATTTATTTGAAAGATACTGAGTGTTAAGATTGAGATAAGCGAGAATAATGAGATAGAATTCTGACTTATCATTAGTCATTGAAAGCTTTGTTTCGGGAAGAGGAGCAAACTGATATTTGCCTGTATTTGAAGTACTGTTATCGTTGAAGATAAGGTTAAGAAGACCTGTGAGTGTTTTTAATTCTTCCTGGCTTATAAGATTTTCCTTCTGTGAGAAGAGAAGCTTGATGGGTGTGTGATAATAAGGAAGATAAGCCTTTGTGAGTGATTCAAAAATGTTGAGGAAATAAGCCACAGGGCCTTCACCCATAATCTTTGTGAATGCAGCGCAAAGCATCTTGGGACCCATTTTGTCGCCTCTCATATATTCGCTTTCAAGAAGCTCACCTGAAGCAACACCAACCAGTGAAAGAACAGGCTCATATTTTGATCTTACAGCACCGTAATCTATCCAGTTTGCCTGAATAAGATCAGAGAAGCCTGAAAGATCAGAAACCTTCTGGAAGAAAACTTCTTCGTCAGCATAAGGAACACCTGATGAACTGGTGTACACATAATCTCTTTGTGAGAAAATTTTGCTGCCCTTCACATATTCACTGAAATTGGGATAAAAGAGCTTACCGAGGAAATTAATGCACTTAACTGCATTTTCATCAGTATAGAATCTGTAGTCAGAATAGAGATCCTTCATAATTCTGAGAAGGAACATATTCACATCACCGAATAAAAGTGAAATGTCAGCCTTTGAGATGTCGATATTAGGAATGAGATTCTGGTTCTCATCATATTTCTTTTCCTGATATTCAGGATAAGCTGTAAGGTTCTTCCAGAAGAATGTGCTTGTGGGATCACCGTACATAAAGCTTAAGGGCATACCGAGAATTTCAAGCTGAGTCTTTGTTACGGTTGTTGACTTATATGTAACATACTTACCTGTTTCAACACCGTTCTTATCTTTGAGTGCAACAGTTTCAGTTTTATCCTCTGACTTTGTTTTTACATAGGATAAAGCGTCAATGAAATCATTGCCTGAAAGTTCGGAAATTGCCTGTTTGTTATTGTAACGACCACGGAATTCTTCCTCGGTGAAAAGTCCGTTTTCTCCGATAATTCCTTCATATGTGATACCTTTAACGTTTGACAGACTCTCTTTCGGCTTGAGATCGTCAACATAAGTTGTTTCAACAGAATTTTCAAGATACAGAGCATTTACGGCAAGAGTACAGCATGAGAAAATCATGATTACTGCCAGAAACACGCTTAAAAGCTTTTTCATGCGCTAATTACACTCCTTGAACATAAATTTATACAAGGGTAGTTTACCACTAAATCTTGTATATGTCAAGAAATTAGTTGCTTATATTTTGCATTTTTTATATGTTTCACATTGATTTCAAAAAAAGTGTTGAATTTTAAGTATATTTAAGTTATAATAACTTCATAATTATTCCCCTAATATAAGGAGGTCAGACTATGTCAAATCAACTTAACAAAAAATACGGTCTGCTCACTGCTATCTGCACAGTAGTCGGTACTGTAATCGGCAGCGGTGTTTTCTTCAAAGCAGAAAAAATTCTTACCGAAACCGGCGGTAATCTTCCAATCGGTATTCTTTCATGGATACTCGGCGGTTTCATTATGGTTTCATGTGCCTATGCTTTTGCAATTCTTGCAACAAAGCACGAAAAGGTCAGCGGTGTTGTTGACTACGCCGAAGCACTTGTAGGAAAGAAGTATTCCTTCTTTGTAGGCTGGTTCCTTGCAATTCTCTATTACCCCACCCTCACATCAGTTCTTGCGTGGGTAAGTGCAAGATATCTCAGTGTGCTTATCGGTTGGGATATTACAGGTCCTCAGTGCATGACACTTTCAGGTGTGCTTCTTGTTACAATTTTCACACTCAACACCCTTGCTCCCAAGCTTGCAGGTAAGTTCCAGGTTTCAGCAACCTTCATCAAGCTCATTCCCCTTTTCCTTATGGCAATTGTGGGTACAATCAAGGGTCTTTCAAACGGACTTCTCATTGAAAACTTCACAACAATTGTTAACGAAGACATTTCAACTGCAAGCGGTCTTTTCAAGGCAGTCTGTGCAACAGCTTTTGCTTATGAAGGCTGGATTTGTGCAACATCAATCAACGCTGAGCTTAAGGATGCAAAGAAGAATCTTCCCAGAGCTCTCGTAATCGGCACACTCATCATCGTTGCAGTTTACATCGTTTACTACATCGGTCTTGCAGGCGGTATTTCAAACGCTGAAATCATGCAGGGCGGTGAACGCGGTGCAAAAATCGCCTTCTCAGCTGTGTTCAACAACTATGCAGGTACTCTCCTGTTCGTGTTCGTTGTTATCTCATGTCTCGGCACACTCAACGGTCTTACACTCGGCTGTTCAAGAGCATTCCACGCAATTGCTTCACGTGACCTCGGTCCTGCACCCAAAATTCTCAAGCAGGTTGACGTAGCAACAAACACACCCACAAACTCATGTATGGCAGGTCTTTTCGTATGCTCATTCTGGCTGCTCTTCTTCTACGGTTCACAGCTTGACTCACCCGCTTGGTTCGGCTATTTCTCATTCGACTCATCAGAGCTTCCCATTATCACAACATACGCTATGTATCTTCCCATCTTTGTAAACATGCTCTTCAAGAGTAAGGATCTCGGCTTCCTTAAGGGTAAGGTCGCTCCCATTCTTGCAATCTTCGGTTCAATCTTTATGGTTGTTGCAGCTTTCCTTTCACACGGTGTATATCCCTATCTTGCTGCTAAGGCTGAAGGCAGATTCTCACTTCCCGTTCTCTTCTACATCATCACTTACATTGTGATTATGATTATCGGTGCATTCTTCTTAAAGAGCAAAAAGAATACTGAAAAAGAATAATTCAAAAATTATCAGGGCTGTCACACAAACCGTGTGACAGCCCATTTTTTTATGTCTTTATTTATGTAACATCATAACCGTCTGCAAGACCGAAGGACACCGAAAGTGCCTTGTCAATTTTGTACATATCGCTTTTATCAAGATTGCCCATTTTCTCCTTTAAACGCCTTTTATCAAGGGTTCTCACCTGTTCAAGAAGAACAGTAGAGTCTTTTGAAAGACCGCAATTATGGGCGTTTACCTTAATATGAGTGGGCAGATTGTTTTTGAATTTCTGTGAGGTTATAGCGGCGGCAATAACCGTGGGACTGAATTTGTTTCCCACATCATTCTGGACTATGAGAACAGGTCTGATACCGCCTTGCTCAGAACCGATTACGGGGCTTAAATCAGCATAATATATTTCTCCTCGTTTCACTGACATTGTTCTCCCTCCTTCAAAGGTCAGTTGTTGCATAAATAGTTTGACCTGAAAAGTCCTTGTTTAAACGAGGCAAAGAAAAAATATTTTTATATTCAACTGAATATGTAAACCGTATCACCCGTTCTTATTGTCCTGAGTTTCATTTCTTTTGTGTCAACAACACCTTCAAAACGGTTCATTTCGGCCTGTTCGATAAAAGTTACATTTCCGTTATGGGTTATTCTGTGGGGAGTTTCTGCCAAAATTTCAACCGCTTCAAAAAGCTGCTTCACAGGTGAAGTATCCTGCAGAGAGATAATTATTCCGTCATAAGAAAGCGTTGTTTCGCCGTTTTTAAAAGAGAATTCACAGCCCTTTATTGCTTCGGGTGTGCTGACTGTAAAATACATTTCATCCTTATTTTTCAAAATAAAATCACCCTTATACTCCGAGCCTTCAGCGTAAAAAGAAACATTTCCGGAAAATTCATTCAGGATGAATTCGCCTTCGTTCTTTTTACACGCTGAAAGAAAAAGTATAAGAGTGAGAAGAGTTGCTGTAATGCTGAACCATAACTTCATATGCGCTATCCTTTCAGGACAGTCATATAATTTCTGCCCTTATTTTTCAAACGCACCAAGTGTTGCACCAAGCTCATTCACAAGGTCAGAGGGAAGCATTCCGCTTTTTGAAAGGTTATCGGCAACAATATCAGCAATATGTCCGTGGATATATACCGCAGCAGTTACGGCATCAATAAGGCTGAAATTCTGAACTGCAAAGCCGCCCATAATACCTGCCAGAACATCGCCGCTGCCGCCCTTTGAAAGGCCGTTGTTGCCTGAGGCATTGACATAGGTTCTTCTGCTTTCAGGCTCTGTAACAATAGTATTTGAGCCCTTGAGAGCAAGATAAACCTTGTTTTCCTCGGAAAACTTTCTTGCAAAGCCGATACGGTCAGACTGAATAATTTCTGTAGGTGTGCCTGTAAGTCTTGACATCTCTTTGGGATGAGGAGTAAGCACAACTTCACTTTTTGCGTTTCGTAAAATACTTATGTTCTCAGCTATGATATTTATTCCGTCTGCGTCAACAATTACGGGAACTTTTGCATTTTCAAGAACCGCTTTTACAACTGCTCTTGTATCGTCGTTCACACCAAGACCGCAGCCGATTACGATACCGTCATATTTGTCAAGTGAAGAAATGAGCTTAGGCAGACAATCTGCGCTGAGAGTACCTTCACCTGTTTCCGGAAGAGGCATAAACAGTGTCTCTGTAAGCTTTGTAGCTATGGGAATATATGCACTTTCAGGGAAAGCTACTGTCACAAGACCTGCACCGCTACGAAGTGCTGCGCTTGCTGAAAGCACAGCTGCACCCACCATATTTCTGCTTCCGCAGATGCAGAGAAGATGTCCGAATGAGCCTTTGTGTGCATCGGATTTTCTTTCAGGGAAAAGATGTCCCACCTCAGTTTTGTTATAGGTATAAAGAGAATCCTTGACAAGGTTGTAGCTATCCTCAGGAATGCCGATGTTTGCAATAATTATATCACCGCAGAAATCAGTTGCAGGGTGAATTATGTGGGCAGGCTTTAAAGCTGAAATTGCAATTGTGTAATCTGCTCTGAAGCAACCGGGATCATTATAGCCGCTGTCACAGTAAACACCGCTGGGTACATCAATTGCAAATTTGATACCCTTTGAGTTTGACATTTCAGAAATAAGAAGTCTGAGGTCTTCGCTGATGTTTCCGTAAAAGCTGAAGCCGAAAATTGCATCAACAACAATATCTGCATTTTTTACTGTCTGCATAGCCTTGAGTCTGTCGGCATCATACCATATTGTGGGAATTGATGAGTCAATCACAAGCTTATACATATAGGTTGCTTCGGGACTGTCGGGATAACCGCAGGAAAGAATCACAGAAACATTATAACCGTTTTCAGAAAGCTTTCTTGCAACAACAAAGCCGTCACCGCCGTTGTTGCCCTTACCGCAGACAATAACTGCATTTCTTCTCGGTGTTGTATCGTTTTCAACAATATTGCGGATATTTCTGGCACAGGCTGCACCTGCGTTTTCCATCATTCTCTGATAAGAAAGACCGTATTTGGCAGTATACTGCTCAACCTGCTTCATTTCGTCACTGCTGAGTAATCTCATAAAACCACCCTTTCATAGAAGTGTTACCATTATATATTATCATATTGTATGAGAATGTCAAATAAAAATTGATAAAAGAATAAAAAAAACAGGACTTCAGAAACTGAAGTCCGATTTGTTTTCTTTCAATTATGCGCCGAAAAGCACAAGAAGTGAAGATACAAGAGCGAGTACGAAGAATACTGCACCTGCAATCTTTGTAAACTTAGCAAGCTTTGCTTCCATTGTTCTGCCCTTATTCTTGCCGAAGAAAGTTTCAGCAGCACCGCCGATAGCGCCTGAGAGACCCTGCTGCTTGCTTTCCTGAAGCATTACGAGAGCTGTGATAATAACAGAAACAATTATAACTAAAATTGCTAAAACATACTGAAGAGCTGTCATTTCAATAACCTCCGGAATTTTTATACTTGATGATTATATCACAAAGAAAAATCATTTGCAATAGATTTAGTCTGATTTTTTATGTCTTAAAAGGGACTTTTTGCCGTTTTCTTCCATTCCGTCATCATCTGACGGCTCAAAAACAGGTTCAGCTTCACCTTTTACAACTTCTTCGGTAATAATCAGCTTGCCTGCCATATTTTCTGAAGGTATGTTGTACATATAATCAAGAAGAACCTTTTCAATGATTGAACGCAGTCCTCTTGCGCCTGTTTTTGCCTGAAGTGTTTTCTGTGCCAGAGCTCTGAGTGCATCAGCAGTAAACTGAAGCTCAACATTATCAATGCTGAAAAGATACTCATACTGCTTGATGAGAGCGTTCTTAGGCTCAGACATAATTCTGATGAGCATATCCTCGTCGAGGTCATCGAGAGCAGTAATAATGGGAAGACGGCCCACAAGTTCGGGAATAAGACCGAACTTTACAAGGTCGTGATGCATAACCTTATGCATTATCTTACTTTCCTCAATTTCCTTTTTTGTTCTGATTTCTGCACCGAAGCCGAGACCTGAATTGCCCATTCGCTTTTCAACTATTTTTTCAATACCTTCAAATGAGCCTGCACAGATGAAAAGTATGTTCTTTGTATCAATCTGTATAAATTCCTGCTGAGGATGCTTTCTTCCGCCCTGAGGAGGAACATTTGCAACAGTACCCTCAAGAATTTTAAGAAGAGCCTGCTGAACACCTTCACCGCTTACATCACGGGTAATGGAGGTGTTTTCGCTTTTTCTTGAAATCTTGTCGATTTCGTCAACATAGATAATGCCTCTTTCAGCCTTCTCGATATCAAAATCAGCAGCCTGAATAAGTCTTAAAAGAATATTTTCAACGTCCTCACCGACATAGCCGGCTTCTGTAAGTGTTGTAGCATCAGCTATGGCAAAGGGAACATCGAGAGTTTTAGCAAGAGTCTGGGCAAGGAAGGTTTTTCCTACACCCGTGGGACCTAAAAGAAGAACGTTTGATTTTGTAATCTCAACATCTGTCTTTGCCTTCTTGTAAATTCTCTTGTAGTGATTATAAACTGCAACGGAAAGTGCAATCTTCGCCTTATCCTGACCAATTACATACTTATCCAGCATATCCTTCATTTCGGAAGGCTTGGGCAGATT
>JAZRJR010000054.1:0-8379 GCA_045645885.1 Acutalibacteraceae bacterium
TAGAGGAACGGAATTTGCCGGTTGGCAAAAAGTAGAAGAAGCTCTTAATTGCGATGTTTACTTTGCTGACCCTTATTGTGCTTGGCAAAAGGGTACAAACGAAAATCTTAACGGTCTTTTGAGAGAGTTTTATCCTAAAGGTAGAAACCTTTCAAGAGTTAGTCCAGCTACACTAAAAAAGAACCTGGCATTGATCAACGCCAGGCCCAAGAAAGTTTTAAATTACCAAAAACCTTTGGATTTATTTGAGGATTCGATTAAAAAGTGTTGCACTTAGTTTGACAAATCATTATGAATGATAATAATGGTTAATAAAAAATCTTATTGCTTAAAGAGTAATATAATCAACCTCCCTGATTGTTCACAGTACAACCAAGGAGGTTTCTTTCATATCTTATGCGGTTTAGTGGCAACCATTTTAAGTAGTTCACCAACTGTGCCCTTTTTCTCCTTATACCTTTCACCTCTGACCACCATATATTCCGCCTTGCAAAGAGTAATGTCCGTACCCTTGCATGAGAGAATATCTCTGTCGCAGATGAAAAAGTCAGCATGATTGCCCTTTTGAAGCGTACCTGTGTTAAGCTCACCGAGCATTTTCGCAGGGTTTACTGTGTAGGTCTTGAGAGCTTCGTAGGGAGTTATTGATTGGTCTTGCAGATAGAAGTCCACCATACCAAGCATCTGCTCATATGGGTTAACTGACTGAACAGGAGAGTCACTTGAACCGCAGACACAGACATCGCTGTTCATCAGATCCTTAAGGGGAAGCTGCCTTGCTATTATGCTTTCGGGTAAGAACTGCTCATAGCTTTTAAGAAAATGCTTGTCTATCCATGAAAAACCGGGCTGAACAGTTATGGCAAGAGGAAGCTTTTTGATAAGCTCCACAGCCTTTTTCGACGGGAATTCGAAGTGGTCAATTCTCATCATTGCACCGCTTGTGGGTATGCGATTTTCAAGCTCACCGTAGATTTCCGTAATCTGCTCAATGGCGCTTTCACCGATAGCGTGGCAGGAAAGTCGGATGTCTTTGTCAAGTGCCTCTTTGACTTTACTCTTGATTTTATCCTTTTCGTAGTAGCAGTGACCCTTTGTGCCGCTATCCTTGTAAGGCTCGTCAAAAGCTGCACTGTGTGAGCCTACAGAACCGTCAAGCTCCCATACACCGCAACCGCCTGCACGGAGAGTCTTCTGCTTTTTAGAGAAGCTCTTAAGTCTGTCGTAATCCATATACTGCGGGAAAAGTCTTACATCTATATCCATTCTCCCGACAAGAAAAGAGAGAGCCGTAGTGAGAATATCGTTCTTTACGTCTTCGTTTCCGTCCATAGCACAGACTCTGCTGATACCGTATGACGCACAAAGATTTGAGAAGTTTGCGATACCCTTTGCAATTATTGAGGGGGTAACATTTGACGCAATAAGAGTTGTGACCTTGCCTTGCATAAACTCGTGAGCTTCTCCTGAGAAAATGCCGTTGCTGTCCTCAGTGGGAAGCTTCAGCATTTCCATAAGCTTTGTAGAAATTGCACTGCTGTGTCCGTCAATACTGTAAACTATCATTGCTCTGCCCTCTGACCATTCGTCAAGCTCAAAGCGTGTGGGCAGTCTTTTTTCATTAACTGCAGAAATAATAAAGCCGTTGGCGGTGATGATTTTCTGCTTGGGATTTGCCTTGCAGAAAGCCTTGACTCTTTCACCGATATCAGCTATATTGTCAGGCTTTACACCGTCAGATGTAATTTCGCAGATATTGAAGCTTGCTGCAGCAAGTACGATAGTATAAAGCAGATGCAGATGTGAATCCGTCATTGTGGGGTAAACGTGCTTACCCTGAAGGTCAATCTTTTCGTCGAAATTGCCCGATGGGATTTCGTCACCCGTGTATGTTATCTTTTCACCCTCGGTTACCATTACGGAGAATATGTCATCCTCCGATACCATAGAGTGAATTTTACCGTTAAAGTAGAGCTTTTTCATCATACGGGCACCACATTACCTACAGCCATAAGAATCTGTGCAATGATAACGAGAATCTGTACAAAGGTACCGCACTTGTTTCCGAGAGTACTGTCACCCTCGTCTTTAAGACTCTTTCTGTAGGCGGGGATAACGAGAATAGCGATAAGAATACCGATAGGACCGCCGCCGATACGCATAAAATCCATAAAGCCGCCAAGATTGAGGAACGTCATAAGAAGTGAGGGAAGAGTAGCAATAATCCAGCAGATACGCTTATCCTTTTTAATCTGCTCTTCTGTAATATCAGCAAGAGCAAGAGAAATTGCCCAATAGCTTGTAATCATGGCAAGAACGGTGAAGATTGAGCCTGCAATCTGTGCCCAGGCGCCGATACCCTTACTCCAGCCAATCATGGCAACCTCTGTAACCTCTGTTGAAGCAAGAAGAGCACAGAGGGTGATAACAACCATAAGTATAAGGTTATTTGAAAGGCCGATGAAAACAGCCTTTTTAACCTTTTTAGCGTCAGCGTCAAGACCTTTTACAGCCTGAGGTACGGAGAAGAAAGCTGAGAAGGCAAGCATAGCCATACCGAAGAAAGCAAGAATGTGATTAGGCTGACCAACGCTGAAATCGAGAGGATTTTTGATGTTGAAGAGGGAGCATACACCAAGCACACCCACAACACCGAAAATAACGGAAACAGCAACGCTTTCACTGAGGCCTACAGCCTTAAGTCCGAAAAGAACAACACTTGCAGCTGCCACATAGAAGATAAGCTTTGACACTATCATCGGCACACCGATAAGGTCTGTGATGATTTCAGCCGCACCCGATATGTAAGCGGCAAGGTTTGTGAACATTACGAGAGCCATTACAACAAAGAAGAAAAGTGTGATAGGCTTCTGGAATTTGCCGGTGAAAAGATACTTTGAGAAAACCTCAACAATCTGTGATTTGGCGCCGCTTTTGATTGAGATGTCGGCGATCATAAGGTGGATGATTAAGTTGGCAAGGAAGGACAGCACGAGAATAGCCATAGCCATTAAAATACCGTTCTTTTGGGCCAGGTAGGGCATAGCCATAATACCGCCACCGACACCGTAGCCTGTGATTATGCAGGCACTTTGCCATACTGAGAGCTTGTTCTTTTCCATATTTTTTTGCACTCCTTAAGTTTTACTGATGATACCATTATATACCAAGTGAAGAGTTAAGGCAATGGGGTTCGTTTCAAATTATGTGTTCTTTTATAGGATATAATAAAAAAATTACTCCCAGAGATTAATTTGTAAGAGCTTTGTAAGAGGTTTTGTGGTATTATAATATTGTTGTAAGAAAATAAAGGAGTAAAAATATGTTGGAACAAAAGAAGTTAAACAATAAACAAGGCTTCGTATATATTTTGGTAATACTGTTTCTGGTGGTTTCTTCTACATTGCTTATTACATCGGTTATGAACAATTCTCAGGCAGATTGGGCAATTGTACCTGACATCAGGCTTGTCGGTGAATACAAAATCGGAGACGGTGAATGGAAGCCTATTGTTGAGGGGGAGCATATTTCTGCCACAAAAGGTGATGTAATGCTCAAGGGTATGCTTAAAATCTGCAATCCTGAAACAAATGATTTTTTCGGAACGGTAACCAATGGCTCACTTATGTATTTTACCTTTAACCATATTAATCTTTCTCTGACTGAAAACAATCAGATAACTATGGTGTATGATATAGAAAACCCGCTTATCGGTGAAGATGCCTGTGGTCATAACAGTGTGGTTGCAGAATACAACGGTGAAAACGGTTATTTTGAAGGCGTAATCCGTAACTATCACAGCTTCGGAAATGAAACTGCCGTTGATGAGTTTCTTTCTTCAATGAAGCTTTATGCAAGTGATTATTCTGAAAAAACCGCTCTGCGTTCAGGCAACAGTGAAAGAGTGGTTGCAATAATGATTATCATTTCAGCTCTTCTTGTTCTGGGTATTGCAATCTTTTCTTATCTGCTTGACAAAAGCGCTTTCAAAAATTATTTATTCAGCGGATTGCTGATACTTTCAGCGGGATTTTTCTTCCTTTTCACCTCGAAGGCTATATATTTATGGTCTGATCTGATGATTGTGAACACTATGCTGAAAGGGATTTCTGCAATGGCATATCTTTTGTTTGCTTTTGTGCTTATACAGAGTCTTCTTTCAGGTAAAAAGGAAAAAGTGGCACACATCATCACTTTGCTGTACGGATTTTTCGTAAGCGTACTTATTGTTGTTCCGATGTTCAGTAAGGTCTATTTTTACGATGTATTAGGTGTGTGGTCTGTCGGGGCTGCTGTTGTTACTGTGATTTTCACAGTATTGGTTTTGCTTTCAGCATTAAAGGCATCAGGTAAACAAAAGCTTCCGCATCTTTTCATAAGCTTAGGTCTGCTTCTGTTTTTAGCTGATATTGCAGCGGCTTATTTCGGCTTCTGGCAAACAGGCTTTGCTTCTAAAATCTATTTCCTAATAGGATTTATGATTTCAGCTGTTGTTTCCCTGCGTATTGTGCCGAGAAACATCAGAGCGGCTAAAAAGGCTGAAGAGCTTGAAAAAGAAAAAATCACACTTGATGCTGAGCTTGCAAGAAGCCGTATTTCTACTCTTATGAGTCAGATTCATCCTCACTTTATCTATAATACCCTCGGAAGCATTGAACAGCTTTGTGAGCTTGATCCACCGAAGGCGGCGAAGCTTGTTAATGATTTGTCAAAATATCTCAGAGGTAATTTCGGTGAGATAGACAATACCAGACTTATCCGTGTTTCAAAGGAGCTTGAGCATACGGAATATTATATCGGTATTGAAAAGGTGCGTTTCCCCGATATTGAATTCATTACAGAAATTACCTGCTGTGATTTCAGTATTCCTGCGCTTACTATTCAGCCGATAGTTGAAAACGCTGTCAAGCACGGTGTTCTTAAAAGGGAAGCAGGCGGCACAGTCAAGGTTAAAACTTATGAAACCGACTGCAGCTATTTTATAAGTGTAAAGGATAACGGTGTGGGCTTTGATGTGTCTGAGCTACAGAGAGAAAACCATATCGGTTTAAGAAATATAAAAAGCAGACTTGAAGCAATGTGCGGGGGAGTTCTTCACATTGAAAGTATCGTAGGTGTCGGCAGCAAGATTACTGTTGAAATTCCGAAGGAGGCAGACTGATGATTGCAATTGCAATAGATGATGAACAACTTATGCTTTATGCACTTGAAAAAGCTATCAGGGCATCAGAGGATATAGAAGAGGTTGTAGGATTCGGAAACTGTGATGAAGCACTTGACTGGATTGAAATCAATACCCCTGATGTTGCTTTCCTTGATATCAATATGCGAGGAATCAACGGCCTTGGTCTTGCTGAAAAAATTACTGCCATTCACCCTGACTGCAAAATTGTTTTCTGTACCGGTTATGAGGAATATGCAGTTTCAGCCTTTAAAATACACGCCTCAGGTTATCTGATAAAGCCGATTTCGGCAGAGGATGTGCAAAAGGAAATTGATGTCATTAAGGGCAGAAAAATGGAAAAAGGTATCCTTAAAGCAAAATGCTTCGGTAACTTCGATGTTTCCTGCGGTGGAGAAAAGCTTACCTTCAAAAGAACTAAAAGCAAGGAAATGCTTGCCTTTCTCATTGACCGCAACGGTGCAGATGTCTCTTCAAAGGAGATAGCTGCTGCTCTCTGGGAAGACGGAACAAAGGAAAACAACAGAAACTATTTTCATCAGCTCTTATTCGATGTGCGACAGGCTCTTGAAAAGGTCGGTGCAGAGGATGTATTAAAAAAGAACGGATATCTTTATTCTGTTGACACAAGCAAGATTTCCTGCGACTACTATTCTTATCTGAAAACAGGTCAGCCTGAATTTCAGGGCGAATATATGACTCAGTACAGCTGGGCTGACGAAACCTGTGGTTTGCTTTGGAGCAAAAACAACAAATAATAGCGCAAAAAAGACCGATTTTTTGTCGGTCTTTTTTAGTTTTTTTTATTGATTTTGTAAGCGGTTTGTAATACTCTTTATGATAAAATGATTCAGTATTACGATAGGAGGTATATTCTATGAAAAAGGTATTAAGTATTTTATTAACAATCATTATGCTCTTTACTATGATTCCTGCAAATGTTTTTGCTGCAGAAGAAATTACAGTAAAGCTTGTAAGCTTCATGCGTGGAGATGTATCTGATCTTCGTTCAAGTGAGCTTTTAGAGGTTCAGGTAGAGGGCTACGAAGGAAACCCCAGAGAGCTTACCTACAAATGGACCAGCTCACTCAGTACATATCTTTACATTTATAATTCACACAATATGTACGGTATCAACAACACATACGGTGAATATGAAATTTACAACACCGATAAAGGTATTAATCGTAGCAGTAATGTTGAAGCAGACAGAGCAGGTAATAAGACATTATCAAAAGAAGGCTTTATGTGGGCTTCTGTTTACGGTGCATACTCAAAGACAAGTGCGCTCAGTGGTACTGTAAAGGTCGAGGTTTTTGATAAGAACGGCAAGAGCCTCGGTTCCGATAGTTTTTCAAGTTTTAAGGCACATAACCTCGATGCAGACATTGACAATGTTGTTATTGGTATGTTTGTTGAGGAAAAGGTTAATGCACTTGACCTTCTTGGCCGAAGCGGTGTAGTTCATATTACTTGTACAGCGAGTACTGTTACCAAAGCTTCATTAAAAGAAGGCTCAGACGAAAATGTTATTCAGATTGATACTAAAAATGGCGATTATTACATTACGGGTAAATCTGCAGGTCAGGTACAAATAAACCTTTCAATTAAGAAAACCAACTGTAAGTTCCATAATAATACAAGTGGTAATGCTGAGCCAATAGTTTATGTTTTCAAGAAGCCTACCACCACAACAACCACTACAACCCTTATAATTAATAAAGATAGTGTTGACGATCGTTGTGAATATTTTATCGACGGTAACAAGGGCGAAAAGCAGCCCGACGGTACAGTTATCTTTACCGGTCTTACACCCAACACTGAATATACAGTAGAAGCACGTGCAGAATATAAAGATGGCGATGAGACAAAGTATGTTTACAGCTATGTTGATGACACAACAAAGCCCGTATATTCAGCTAAGATTTATACTTATCTTGATTCAATTCGTACAGACTTTGAAAACATCTACGGTAACGAAGCTGAGCTTCTTGTTCGTGAAAACAATCCTTACACTGAATATATTTCACTCGGAAAAACTTCAACAGGTCTTTATGAAGCTCCTCTTTACAATGCTATTTTCAATCCCTATATCAAGGTTGACGGTGTATACAATAAGGTAGGTAACTATCAGCTTGTTATTGAGCATGCCAATGCAGAGCTTCATCTTCACAACTACACTGTTAAATATGACACAAACGGCGGTGCCTTCAAAGCAGGTGAAGAGGTAGACACAGAAATTTATGCATCCGGCGAAGCTGTAAACGCAACCTCAAATGTTCCCGTACGTGAAGGCTTCATCTTCACAGGCTGGGAATATAACAGCAACGTTATCGGTTCAGGTAAGCAGATTACCTCATCAATTACAGCACCCATCACACTTAAAGCTAAATGGGAAAAGGCTGTTAATGTAACAATCAATGTTACAATTGATCATAACAGTAAGGTTGACACCGGTTTCGACCAGGTTGATTCAAAGGCAGAGGTTTTTGTCAAGCTTCTTGAAAAGAAGGCAGGCTCACACGGATTTGTTGAAATAGGCGACAAGCTTTATTTTACCAAGGACGGCGTTACTGATATAAACGGTAATAAAAAGTCTTATGATTACTCAATTGAAAATAATGTTTCAACATATACCGCTACTGCTGATACCTACACAGGTCTTCTTGGCACCTCAAGCTTTGATGTAGCTGTAAGTAAGACAGACTATGACGTGACAAAGGTTGAAAAGGTAATTGATGAAAACGGTGACTGTACAATCAATGTTTTTCTTGAATATAACCCCGGCAACTTTGACCTTAAGTTCAGCCTTGAAATGGCAGAGGACGTTCCTGTTAAGGCTTATCCTGATGCTGCAATTGTAAAGGTAGCTTTCTGGAACGGAAGTGCATGGGAAATCATCACTCAGCAGGCAGGAGCAGACAGACCCGGCACAAGAGTTAATATTGACCCCGTTACAGGTGAAGGCTCCGGCTCATATCCCGTATGGAAGTTTGCAGATGATGACGAACCTTACGGCAACCGTATAGTAGTTACAGGCTTTATTTACGGTGATTCAGTTATCACCGCTCCTGTAGAGAGCATCGACGGTTTAATTGCAACATATTCCGACGGTTATTACACTGCTACAATGACTGACGTTACTGACGGTAAGAAATACGGCGAACAGCTCTACGGCGCATATTATGACAAGGATA
>JAZRJR010000055.1:0-5039 GCA_045645885.1 Acutalibacteraceae bacterium
CATAAAGTAAAGTCTGTAATCAGTTCTGCCCAATGTATGTGCCATACCGCCTGAGAACTCATTTACGGGTTCATATCCGAGATTTGCATCGGGAAGGACATTTTTTTCATAAACTGCAAGATGCAGAACAGGAGGTGCAGGATTTGAGCTTGTTGAGCTTACCATAAGCGAGAAATTACCGATGGTACCCATTGCTCCGTAGTTGAGATCACCAAAAGTTACACTGGAGCTGATGCAGTTATAAAGAAGACGGATGTCTCTTACAGCGTCATTTGCATTTGCAGTAAGCTTATAACCGATAAATGTTGATTCGCCCTTTTTGCAGCCGAAATCATGGTTAAACACAAGGAACCCGCTGTCTGTAAGCCTCTTTTTAGCCTCATCCTCATGCTTAGCGCTTTCAACCCGGATATGGCTGATGTAGATTTTTTCGCTTTCAACGGGAGTAACCTTATCCTGAGAATAATGAAGGTAAAGTGCAGGATATTTTGAAGACACTTTATCAGCATAACCGTTGAGGTTTTCAGCAACAGTTTTACCGAACATTGCAAGAGGTGCATAACCCTCCTTATCAATACCCGTTTCGGTTTCAAGCAGAAAATCTGCCTTGATGGGATTGCCGAGGCTTGGCTTATTTGAGGTATAAAGAGCCATCCATCTGTAGCCCTCATTTACATTAATGTCAGCACCGCTTTCATTATCCTCCGTATCAAGTTCCAGCTGTTCATCCGTTCTGACATTATCTACTCGCTGATAATACGCATAGGTTGAGATACCTTCCTTATTTACAACCTCATCAACCATATACTTCGGTATAGTTGTGCGGTCATACTCCTCAGTCAGCATCCACGCAATAATATCTTCAAGGAAGAATGTGATAATAATTGAACAAACAATACTTGCAACAGTAAAAATTGCGCCGGTAACAGTCATAATTGTAGATACAATTGCAGCTGAACCGAAGGATGAAATTGCGTTAGCTATGGTACAGCAGCCTACAAAATCAAAAAATTTCGGAGCTAAAAGCAAGGCACATTTTGTTACAAGAATTGCACTTGATGCGATTGTAAAGCTACTTGATACAACCGAAGCTATATCTCTGTACTTCTGAGCGAGAGTATCAACATCTTTAGCAAAAATATCGTACTGCTTACCTGCAGCGATACTGCGCTGAGCAGCGTTTGTAAGTCCTACCTCCTGCTCAAATATATCAAGGTTAACACCGTCCCAGATGGGAATTTTTTCGTTTTTATTAAGATTTTCTACTATTGCTTTTCTTGCTTCTTCAAGCACCTCGTCAGTGTTCTGTGAACCGATAATGAAATTATAAGGGCCTGTAAGACGAAGCATAATTTCCTGACCGGGAGTAAGACACTCAAGAAGAGCATAGCTTTCATAGAGATTCATTGTATTGTTAAGACCGATTGTAAACATATCCTCTGCAGTCCATGCACCGTATTCATCGGTATTCCGGATACCGACAGTATAGCTGCGGAGTATTGTCTGCAAAACAGTAAACATATCCTTATTTTCTGCCATCTGTGTGAAAAGCTCTTTATCATTTTCATCTGTAAGGTCTTCATAAGTATAGGTTGTGTCATAATAACCCATAACATAACAATATATGTCATTGAATTGCTGAAGAACAGGTCTGAGCTTTGTTGCGCGTTCACGATATTTTGAATCCTGTGCTGAGCTGTAGGCTGTAGGGTCAACATTTGCGAGTCGGTCAATCCAGTTTTCGCCTGCCTTCTGCTGAACACCGAGAGCAAGAAGTGAAAGAATCGGATTCAGGATATCCTCGTGACACATAAGAATCATTCTGCCGAAATCCTGATAAGTACCCGTACCGCTTAACATAAAGTCACCGAGAAGTGTACCGGTATCATATTGAAAATAGTTAAGAGCCTCTTTTGCATAAACCGCAGCAGGGACACCGTTATTATAGTTCTGAATAAATTCGTTTATAGCGGTTGTCATTTCCTGAGCAAGGCTATAAACACCGTCAATCGCATCGTCGAGAGAAGCCTTGAAATCTGTTCTTTCAAAACCGCCGCTTTCGTGCATAACCTTAATATCGGTAATTGCTTCATCGGGGTTTTCGGTTGTGCTGTAGCAGATATATACACCGAGCTCACCGGTGCCTTCATTAAGATTTCCTTCAAGCAGTTTATAGCCGTCAGGAAGTTGATCCTCAGCTTCCTTCTCACTGTCGGCATAGATTATCTTGATATCCTTTAAATAAAGGGTTTTGTTGCCCCAGAAAGCAGCAGTTGCTGTCTGGGTAAGCACTGTAACACAAAGAATCAGTGAAACAACTATTGAAAACAACTTTTTGAAAGCTTTCATTACTTTACACTCCTTTTCTTACGGTTTTTGTATACCAATAAAACGAAAGGTACATATGTTACAATAGGAAGAGCTGCACCTACATATCTTAAATCAGACTGAACAAGCATATTGAATACTGAATGGTATGTTATAGCTAACGACAGCAGTGCGAATGTACCGACAACAAACAGCTTTTTATTTCTGTTTGCGAAGCAGAATCCCGTACCTACAAGGAAGGTACACATTCCGTGCATTATACCTGTACCGAAGCCTCTCATTGTTGCCCACAGCATTGAAACATATTCAACATTCTGTGTAAGTATGTATGTGTTTTCCATAACCGCAAATCCGATACCGACAGCCAATGAGACTGTTATGAGCGTCTCTTTTTTGTTGGAGATTTCTTTTGCAAAGAACAACACGGGAATTGCTTTTATAATTTCTTCTGTAATCGGTGTGACTCTTACTGTGAAGTCAAACACATCAAGCGGGATAAGGTAAGTCAGAATACCGTTGACCTCTGACGCAAACACTGCAGAGCAGATACCGATTATAAAAAATATAACGATACGTCTCGGCTTTTTATCAATCAGAGTCGCCATAAGAGCAAGAGGAATTGTAATACAGACAAAGAGGATATAAATTAAATTTTCCATGCTTCCACTCCTCTCTTAAGAGTAACTATTGTTAAGACACTAACAATACTGAATATAATTGTTACAATCATAATCACAATAATAATGTAATTATCATCATAATACGCCCAGAGAACCTGCAATATAAGCTCTAAGAAGGTAAGAGCCAGGGCACAGATATTATATGGTCTTATCGCTTTTACAAAGCCGTAACCAAGGTCGCTTATTATAGCGTGCTTGAAATTAAAATAAGAGCTGAAAATTGCAGCTATCCATAAAAGCGAAAGAGATATCTTTGTGCTATAGGGCATCTCTGCTAAAACGCATAGCAAATAAAGCAAAGCTGCTGAAGCCGTTGCAACAAGAGCGATATATCTGAATTTTTTCAAAGACGGCGTTCTGTCATCAATCAGACCGTCCATCTGACCGAAATTAGCAGTGAAAAGGAAGAGAAAAAAGCCTATTCTTCCAAGATATGCCGCTGTAAATCCGTCAGCAAGATCACCCGTGGTAATGCTCTGACACAAATGATAAAAGCTGCCCATTGCATAACATCCCATAGCCATAGTTACAATCTGCAGATAATAAGCTTTACCCTTCTTGAAAAAATTCTTAACCCCATATATGAAGGTTCCGAGTGTTGCTAAAAGCGGTAAAATATCTGCCGCCCATAAACAAAATGTAGTCATTTATACAGCCTCCTGTAATTACTTGTATGTTTGCTATATTTGCAAAAGAAAGAAACACCTATCCATTATTTTAATATAATATCACAATGCCTATTACAAAGTTCTTACAAATAACAACCTTTACGCGCGCAATACTATATTAAATTTGATTTAACTGTATATCAACTCATGCCGAACAATCTCTCTCGCTCTACGCTGATAGAGTTAGCCTCGCATAAGTATAGTATAAAAACTCCTTATTATGGTTTTCAAGATAAAACTTATACATCATCCCCCTTTTGCCAAGAGTTACAGCTGCCTCTTTAGGCGGTAATATGAGGTTTAGTAAGTGATAGTCACCGACACAGCAATATCGGACTTTGTTTTTGTCTGATATAATAAGTCTCTTGTTATTTGATAGCTTCATTTTATCGAATAACAGGAGATTAATCCAATGTGCCGATTTCAAGCATAAAAAAGAGACTGTTTTCAGAATAAAATCTGTTAACAGTCTCTCATATTTTTAGTTGTAATCTTACATCAAAAACATAAAGAAAATGTATTCTTGCACACTTTTTGCATCAATTGATGTAAATTTGATGTAAAGATGTATTTCTTGTTTCTTTACACCCCTCAAAACCCTAGCAAAACAGGGCTTATTGAGAGTTTTACTTATCCAGGCTCTTCATTGTGGGGAAATGTGTTTTGCCTGTCTCATAACTTTTCATAATCTCACAAACCCTTATAAACACTGGGATTGTGGGCATCGACTATACCTGCAACATCTTATAATACCCCATAACTTCTTGGGATTTCGGGGTAAAAATGGGGTATAAATTGGGTATTATTTTTAAGCTTAATTTTACAGTTGTTTCCCCTGTTTTGCTTTGATTATTATAGCACATTTTCGGAGATTTGCAAGGCGGTCAGATTTTGATCTTCCTGCTTTTCTTTTCTCGTCTTTCATATAATACATTAGTTCTGTGAAACAACCACAACCTCTGCAGTGTCTGAAACATCTTTCAATTCACTTGGAGTACCTTTCACTGCAGCATTTCCTGCTTCTGCCCTCTGCTTGAGAACTTCCATAATATGGGCGTGCTTTTCATCTGTGAAATCCCACATAAAAATATACGGAAACGCCATCAGTATATATCCCACAAGGTCAAGACCAATACCGATGAGCATACACTGAACTCTTACATCACTCATATAAAGTACATCCCAGTCAGAGGTGAAGCCCACACGATAGAACATAAGCGGAATAATGAGAGAAATTAGGGTTGTGATGGGAGTTGTAAACCAAGTGATGATTTTTTGGTATTCTTCAAGTCTTTCGCCCGAAATATACATCTGATAATCGGTGATTCTGATTTTTGTGTCCTTCTGTGCAATAGCAACTGCA
>JAZRJR010000056.1:0-13466 GCA_045645885.1 Acutalibacteraceae bacterium
TTTTGAATTTGAAATTCATCCTCTTTCATCGACAACTTATTATGGTGACTACGAAGAAACAGAGGATACTATAGTGCTGAAAGACGATGAAACCGAAAGTACCTTCACATTCAGAAAGTCAGAGGGCAAGCTTATCTTTGATGAGAAAAATTCATCGCCTCTGCCTCAATATAACGGCGTGGAAAACATAGAAGACGGTGCAGTATTTATGCAGTAACCTAAAGGTCGGGAGAAACAAAATCTCCTGACCTTGAATTTTTTTGCCTTTTGTTATATCATATAGTAACTAATCAAAAGGCGGTACACTATGAAAAAGCTGAAGGCAGTTTTCTGCAGTATAAATTCAAAATATATCCACTCCTCACTTTCGGTGTGGTATCTTTTTGCGTCTTCAAAAAAGCTCTGTAATGAGAATATTGAACTGTCAGTTGTTGAGGGCACAATTAACGAGAAAGAAAGCGCAGTTGTTGACCGTCTTCTTGCAGAAAAGCCTGACCTCATCGCTTTTTCCTCATATATCTGGAACATTAAAACCGTACTGTCAATTGCTGAAAAAATCAAAACAGCAAATCCTATGATTAAAATTCTTCTCGGCGGCCCTGAGGTCAGCTTCAATCAGAGAGAGGTGCTTTCTGAAAATTCTTTTATTGACTTCATTTCCTCAGGTGAGGGTGAAAAAAGTGTACCTCTTTTAATAAGTGCACTTATGAATGAAACTGACACCGGTATTAAAGGCATCTCCCAAAGAAAAGGGGAGAATATCACAGTAAACGAGTGCGAAGTGCTTTCTGCGGATGATATACCGTCACCTTATTGTGAGGAGTATTTTGCCTCACTTAAAAACAGAATCGCTTATATTGAAAGCAGCAGAGGCTGTCCCTTTAATTGTGCCTTCTGCCTTTCGGGAAAAGAGGGCAAGGTGCGTTTCTTCGAGCTTTCAAAGGTGAAAGAGAATATGCTCTCTCTTGTAAATAACGGAGCAAAAACGGTAAAATTTGTTGACCGCACCTTCAACTGCAATAAAAATCACGCAATGGAAATTCTGCTTTTCATTAAAGAAAATTATGGAAAAAGCATACCCTCTGATGTGTGTTTTCACTTTGAAATTGCTGCCGACATTATGAGCGAAGAGCTTTTTGAAATTATTGCTGAAATGCCCGTTGGCAGTGTACAGTTTGAAATCGGAATTCAGTCCTTCAACGAAAATACACTAAGAAAAATCAACCGTAAAACCAATCTTCAGAAGGTTACAGAAAACGTAAAGCGTCTGCTTTCCTTCGGTAACTGTCATATACACATTGACCTTATTGCAGGTCTGCCTGAGGAAGATTATGAAAGCTTCCGAAGTTCCTTCAACAAGGCTTACGGAATCGGTGCAGATATGCTGCAGCTGGGCTTTCTTAAAATTCTCCACGGCTCACCGATGGAAGAAGACCGAGCACTTTACCCTTGTGAATATAACGCAGAGCCTCCCTATGAGGTTGTTTCAACCCCGTGGATAAACGAAGCTGAGCTTGCTGTTTTGCATAAATGTGAAAACGAGCTTGAACGCCTTTACAACAGCGGCAGATTCAGACGCACACTTAATTATGTGCTTTCAATTGCAGATGTTGAGCCTTTTGATTTGTTTCTTAAAATGGGTGATTTTATTACAGAAAAAGGTGAAGAGGGTAGTATCCCGCTCGACAAATATACCAACCTTGCTTTTGAATTTTTCTCTTCTCTTGACGGTGTCGACAAAGCCGTTTTAAGAGACAGAATGCTTCTCGACAGAATCACCACCAACAATTCCGATGTGATTCCCGAAAGCCTTAAGGTAAAGGATGAAATGCTCGGAAGAATAAAAAAGCACTTTATGAAAGTTTATCCGCCCGAAAAAGGCGAAAAGAGAACAGTTGCCATTCTCTATACGGAGAATAAGGCTGTGCTTGTAAAATATAAAAACAAAAACTCCGTAAGCGGAGAGTATCCGTTTACGGAGCATAACATTGATGAAATCTTTACATCAGCTCAGTGATAAGCTGAGTGAATTCAGTGGGATTATCAATTGACTTTCCTGCAATAAGACAACCCTGGCTGTAGAGTATCTTAGCATACTTTGCAGCCTTTTCTTTGTCTTCTTTGTAAATAGCCTTAAGCTTTTCTGCGATTTCGTGTTCACGGTTGATTTCAAGCACAACTGTAGCCTTTGCCTTGTTTTCGCCGGGCATTGCTGAAAGCACCTTTTCCATTTCAAGTGAAAGCATACCCTCACTTGTAAGGCAGACAGGGTGATTCTTAAGCTTATTTGTGAATCTTACCTCATTTACTGCACCGCCGAGACTTTCCTTAAGGAAAGAAAGAAGCTCTTTGCTTTCCTCGTTTTCCTTTTTAAGTGCATCCTTTTCTTCTTCTGTGTCAAGGTCAAGATTTCCTGCACAGATATTAGTGAAGGTCTTGCCGCTGTATTCACGCATCATCTGAAGTGCGAATTCGTCAACGTCGTCTGTGCAGTAAAGCACCTCAAAGCCCTTGGACTTAACTGCGTCTGTCTGCGGAAGCATATCAATCTTGTCAACAGTTTCACCTGAAGCAAAATAGATTGTCTTCTGCTCCTCACTCATACGGTCGGTGTATTCCTTAAGGGTAACGAGCTTCTTTTCGTTTGAAGAGGTGAACATAATAAGGTCCTGAAGCGCCTCTTTGTTCATACCGTAGTTTGAGTAAATGCCGTATTTCAGCTGAAGTCCGAAAGCCTTCCAGAACTGTTCATACTTCTCTCTGTCGCTCTGAAGAAGCTTTAAAAGCTCACTCTTGATTTTCTTTTCAACATTTTTTGCAATAACCTTGAGAATATGGTCGTGCTGAAGAGTCTCTCTTGAAATATTGAGAGAAAGGTCGGGAGAGTCAACAAGACCCTTTGCAAAGCTGAAATAATCGGGAAGAAGGTCCCCACATCTGTCCATAATCATAACAGCCTTGGAATAAAGCTGAAGTCCCTTTTCAAAATCCTTTGAGTAGTAATCATAGGGTGCATGAGAGGGGATATAGATAAGAGCGTCGTAAGAAACCTGTCCCTCAGTTTTGGAGTGGATAGTTTTAAGAGGGCTTTCAAAGTCATAGAACTTTGACATATAGAACTGATTGTATTCGTCTTCAGTTATTTCACTCTTGTTCTTTCTCCAGAGAGGTACCATTGAGTTGAGCTGTGTGGGCTCGGTTACGGTTTCGTATTCATCCTCTGTGCCTTCCTTGAGCCTTGTTGTGCTCATATCAAGCATAATGGGATATCTGATGTAGTCAGAATATTTTGAAACGATATCCTGAATTCCGTACTGCTCAAGATATCTGTCATAGTTTTCTTCTTCTGTGTTATCCTTGATTTTAAGCGTGATAACCGTACCTGCTTCAGGCTTGTCTGCCTTTTTAATAGTATAGCCGTCAACACCTGCTGACTCCCAGAGATAAGCTTCATCGCTTCCGAGAGCTTTACTTAAAACTGTTACGTTGTCACTTACCATAAAAGCAGAGTAGAAGCCGACACCGAACTGACCGATGATTTCAACGTCACTTTCTTTATCCATATCAGTCTTGAAGTCAAGTGAGCCGCTTTTTGCAATAGTGCCGAGATTTGTTTCAAGGTCCTTTTCACTCATACCGCAGCCGTTATCTGAAATGGTGAGAGTTCTGCTTTCCTTATCAATATAGAGATTGATTCTGTAATCCTCACGGTTCATACTTTCACCATTCTGAAGACAGTGATAGTAACGCTTGTCGAGGGCATCACTTGCGTTTGAGATAAGCTCTCTGAGAAAAATCTCCTTGTGGGTATAGATGGAGTTAATCATCATATCCATAAGCTTTTTAGATTCTGCTTTAAACTGTTTCTTTGCCATTTAAATCGCTTCCTTTATATGAAATTAGCATATTGAATAATTTTTAGCACTCACTTATCAAGAGTGCTAAAAGCATTATAAAACCAAAAAATGGGTTTGTCAATACCCTTTTTCGGTTTTGAAAATAATTTAGGTTTTTTTATAAAAAAGACTTGACAAGTGATAGGGGATTGTGTATAATAGTCAGCGTTGCAAAGGTATGCGGGTGTAGTTCAATGGTAGAATCCCAGCCTTCCAAGCTGGTCGTGTGGGTTCGATTCCCATCACCCGCTCCAGCATAATTTAATAAATATGCGCTTGTAGCTCAGTTGGATAGAGCAACTGCCTTCTAAGCAGTAGGTCAGGGGTTCGAGCCCCTTCAAGCGCGCCATTATGTGGTGGATATAGCTCAGTTGGTTAGAGCGCCAGGTTGTGGCCCTGGAGGTCGCCAGTTCGAATCCGGTTATCCACCCCATTTTTTTTATATTTTTTTAGGGGTGTCGTCAAGCGGTAAGACACAACACTTTGACTGTTGCATTCGTAGGTTCGAATCCTGCCACCCCTGCCAAAAAAAAGAGAAGCTTGAAAAAGCTTCTCTTTTTTTATTCAATCCGAAGGATTGATATGTAATCACGCGTAGCGTGTATGTAATCGCCGTAGGCGTATGTCATCACCTTTGAGCATTCCACCTTCGGATTGATTACATACCTTTCTTCGAAAGGATTACATACATCACTTCGTGATGATTACATTCCGTCTGCGACGGATTACATACAAGGCTCCGCCTTGATTGTGTGCCTGACGGCACAATGAAGTTGCCCTTCGGTAAACGGAGTTGATTTTTGAAGTTTGTTGTTATATAATGATCTTGAGGTGATATTATGTCTCTTAATACTACTGAATTTAATTCTGTTAAAATAACTTTTGACAAAGAAAAAACTAAAGCATACCGTAATAGCTTTAATAGTCCCTGTGACTGTCAGGGATGCAGAAATTATTACAAAAACATAGAAAAGAATGTGGAACTTCTCAAATTTTTGAGTGGATTTGGCATTGATTGTAATTGCACAGACGAGGTTTTTTCTTGGGAGTTAGGTGAAGAAAGTAATTCTTTGATTCATTGTGAAGGTTATTACGGAGTTTACGGGCATTTTGACGGTGATGACTTCAATTATAAAAATTTTGGAGTCAAAATTACATTTTCAAAGGGTGCTTCTGTGCCTCATAACAGAACGGTGGAATGCTTCTGGATATGCGTTGATGGTGATTTTCCTTATATACTTGATGAAGAAAGAGAATTAACAGTTACCTTTTCACAAAAAATAGAAAGATTAAGTTTTTTTGACAAACTTAAATCTATATTTCGCTTAAATTAATTGTTGTTATTTTGAGCAGTAAACACAAAAAACGACAATCTTCGACAGAAGGTTGTCGTTTTTTACTTATTACTTCTTCACTAATCTTTAGGGTCGATTTTTTGCGAGGTAATAAGTAAGACGTAATAGTGGATAAGTGTGGGCGGGACGCCCGCACCCGATTGTAATTTAATAATAAATGTGTTATAATCATCTCAATAAATAAAAATTGTAAGTATGAGGAATTAAGGAGTATTAATATGAAATATGTAAGAACAGAAAAATACAATATTAATTTGGTTAATCAAAAAATAATGGGACCTAATCCGTTAAAATTAGAAGAAGAACTTATGAAAGACAACAGAATTAAAACAGGTGCTATTGTTATGGACTTGGGTAGCGGACAAGGAATTACATCTGTGTTTTTAGCAAAGGAATATGGGTTTAAAGTTTATGCAACAGACCTTTGGAGTGATGCAGAAGAAAATCAAAAATTCTTTACTGAAATGGGATTAACACAGGAACAAATTATTGCTGTTAAAGCAGATGCTACAGATTTAAAATATGAAAAAGAGTTTTTTGATGCAGTTGTCAGTACAGATTCCTATAATTATTTTGGAAGAGATGCGGACTATTTAGATGAAAAACTTTTACCTTTTGTAAAGAAAGGTGGTTATATTTATATAGTTGTTCCGGGAATGAAAAAAGACTGCCATAATAATATTCCAAAAGAATTATTATTATCTTGGACTCCTGAACAATTAGACTATATCCATGATACAGAATATTGGAAAAACATTATTTCAAAATCCAAGAACAGTGAGATTGTTTCCATTTACGAAATGGAAAGCAATGAAGAATGTTGGAACGATTGGATACAGTGTGATAATGAATATTCCATAAATGACAGAAAGGCGATTGAAGCAGGAGCTTGTAAATATTTGAATTTTATTGCTATTGTTTTGCAGAAAAAATAAGTACAGTAATAGGTGTCATTATATATCCGAACTGTAAATTCCAATTTGTCAAGTTGTTGCTAATTTATGCGGTAAACACAAGAAAACAAACGGTACCATCGGTGCCGTTTTGCTTTTTCGCGATAAGTTTATAGAATAGGTGGCAGTAGTAGAACTGCGCAAAAAAACTAAAATTCAATAAATTATCATACATAAGACTTGTTTTAAGGAAAGCTAACTTCTGAAAATCAGGTCTTTTTTTATTGCAAAGTAGGTAAAACAATGATTTGCGGATTGCTCGTAGTGCATGGTCTTCATGATAGTATTGCTATGCATATTGTCGTTGAGTTTGCTGAAGCACTCAGCTTTACTTGATAAATGAGCGGCATTATATCGCAATAACAGATGGCAAACAATTAAATTTTACAAAGATGTTGTGTTATTTTACTAAATCTATTGAAAATAAAGATGGAAAGTGTTAAAATTAAACAAAATAAAATTCCGGAGATGATATGATGTTAAAAAAGAAAACAATTTCACCCACAGAGATACCTCAGGGTGCACTTAATCACGGAGAAGGCAAATACATTTCAAAATTTGAATACTTCTGTGTTATGCTTTCCCGAATCGGCGGAATGTTCGGCACAACTCTTACAGGTACTCTTGCTGCAGCGTTCCTGCACGAGCTTTATTTCGGACCTGTAGGCGTAAGTGCAGATGAAATTGCTGATATTCTTGCAGTTCAGACAACACTTACAACAATCAGCGGTATTTTATTCGGTGCTTTTGCAGGTATTATTGTTCAGAAATGGAAGAGCAGATTGGGCAGATACCGTCAGTGGTACTTTATCTGTCTGCTTCCCATGTTTATGCTTACCGTCTTCTATTTCTATGTTCCCGAAGGCTGGAGCATTCAGCAGATGACCTTGTTCCGTTACGGTGTTGCATGCTGTCAGACAGTTTTCAATGTGTTCAACAACCTTGCTCTTAACCTTGTTCAGGTTATTTCTCCCAACCACAAGGAAAAGAAAACCGTTGCAACAATATGGCAGCTGTCATATTATATCGGTTACGGCGGAGCATATCTTTCAACCTTTGTTTACGGACTTTTCAGCGACGACAAGAACAAGATGTATATGACTCTCGGTATTGTTGCTGCTGCAGTTACTCTCTTCGGTAATCTTATGTGCGGTCTTTTCTGTAAGGAAAGAATTGAGCTTCCCAAGAAGGAAAACGTCAAGGTTTCAAAAGCCCTGTTCTCACTGTTCAAATACAGAAACTACCGTGCCTTCCAGTATATCCAGTGGGCTAATGCCTTTGCAATGCTCGGCAAGATGTCAACCTATCTTGCTGCCATTACAGTAGGTTCATCAAAGAACCTTCTTCTCACTCTTCCCACAGCTGTAGGTACTGTTGTTGGTAACCTTATTACCACAAAGCTTTCCAAAAAGCATGAGCCTACAAAGCTCCTTAAATTCTGCGGTATTTATTCACCCGTTTCAGCAGGTGTGCTTTTCGCTATCTGCTTTGTTGAAGCAAAAATGGGAATCAGATTCTTTGAAGGTTGGAACAGTATTTTCTTCTATCTGTTCTATTTCATCTTCGGTATCGGTATCGGTGTTCAGGAGCTTTCAAAATCTCACTTCGATGTTGAATTCTATGATTATCTTGAATGGCAGACAGGTGAAAGAATGGAAGCTATTCAGGGTATCGTTCCCGGTTGGATCAACTCAGCCTGCAATTACCTTAAAGACCTTGCAATTCCCTTCATGATCGCTTGGGCAGGTTATATGTCATCAGCAGAAGGTGACCTTGTAAAGACAATGCAGGCTCAGCCTACATATCTTGACACTTGTCTTAAGATTCTCGGCTTCCTTCTCTTCGGTTATACTCTTGCAAATGTTCTCAAGGCTCTTATTCTTAAGTTCTTCTATGACATTGAAGGCGAAAAGAAAGAGCAGATGTATCGTGAGCTTGAAGTAATCAGAGCAGAGCGTCACAAGGAAAACGAAACTCTCAGCCAGGCGTAAAAGGTTCTTGGTGAATAATTACAAGGAATGGAACTAAATTAAAAAGTGAAGTCTCCTTGCTTTTGCAGGGAGGCTTTTAATTTTTGTAAAGGAGAAAATAAAATGCCGAAAAAATATTCTCATGTAATAGTTATTGGTGTTGACGGTGCAGGAAGCTGGGTCAGAGAAGCTGACACACCTTGCTTTGATAAAATCTTTGAAAAGGGCGCAGTTACATACAATGCGCTTTCCTCCAAACCTACCATAAGTGCAGAATGTTGGGGCTCAATGCTTATCGGTGTGGGTCCTGAGGTGCATAAGCTTACCAACAGCAGAGTTTCCACTTTGCCGTATAATATATTTTCAAAATTCCCTACAGTTTTCAAGCGCATCAGAAAAGCTTATCCCGAAGCTGAGCTTGGCTCATACTGTGACTGGAATCCTATTACAAAGGGTATTGTAGAAAAATTTATGGGCGTTTCTCACGCTACTGCAAGAGATAAAGAGCTGACCCCTCTTATCTGCGATTATATAAAGGAGAAAAAGCCTGATTTCCTTTTTATTCATTTTGACAGTACCGACGGTGCAGGTCATAAAAACGGATACGGCACACCTGAGCATATCAGAGCCATAAGTGAGGTTGATAAGCTCATCGGTGATGTTTATTCTGCTGCGGAAGCTCTTGATGACACACTCTTTATGGTTATTGCAGACCACGGCGGCACAAGAGAAGAAAACGGCAAGGGTAATCACGGTGGCTGGACAGATGCAGAAAAATATGTTACCTTTGCAGCAATGGGGAAAGATGTTGTGAACGGAGAAATCAAAGAAATGAATATCCGTGACCTTGCTGCAATTGTGCTTTATGCTTTCGGTATTGATGCTCCTGAGTTCAACGAAAAGGGTTGGACTTCACAGATTCCCGAAGGCCTGTTTGCTGATTACAAGGGTGAATACCGTGACATTTCACATCTCACAGGTGCTGCACCGAGGATTTCAAAGGAACATCACAAATCTGAGCTTATAAAAGAATAAACCCGGAAGTCAGATTATTAAAAGATGAGGGAACAACAGAAATGTTCTCGTGCATTCAGACAATTTATGAGAAGCCTGATCTGAACTTGCAATAGGAACAACAATTATAAAAAAGAGGAAACAAAATATGAAATTCATAAAAGTTACGGACAATAAAAAAGTTTTCGCTGACGGAGTTCACGATGACACAAAGGCTTTGCAGGAATGTATTGATAAGGTGAAGGATGGGGGAACAGTGTATTTTCCTGACGGAACTTATCTTGTTTCGGCTGCTCTGATTTTCTATTCGAATCAGATTTTTAAGCTCTCTGATAATGCTGTGATTTTAAGAAGCAAGGAAAGTGAACCCATAACAAGATATCTTCTTGCATCTTATTCAGAGCCTAATTGGGGAGAATATGAGGGTACTCACGATGTTGTAATTTCAGGCGGAATCTTTGACGGAAACAGTGAAACTACTGAAAAATCAACCCTTGTCAATACGGTGCACTGCCGTAATATCCGAATTGAGAACTGCCGTTTCAGACACTGCTCTATGTGGCATATGATTGAGATAAATTCAACTGAAAATGCAACGGTAGAAAACTGTATTTTTGACGGGCCGACATATACTTTGGTGCCCGAAAATCTCCTTAATGAAGAGATTCAGCTTGACCTTGCCCGTGATGGCTCATACGGTCCTGTTTATAACTGTGACGGTAATCTTATTGATTTCTGCAAGGACGATACCGTGTGCCGTAATATCACAATAAAAAATAATATTTTCAAGTGTGCCGGCTTTCCTGCAATCGGTCACCACGGTGACTGCGGTCATCATGATATATTTATCGAAAACAATATTTTTGACGGCAAGTCAGGTTTAAACGGCAAAAGCAGAGGCTATATAATCTTCAGACCGCAGGTTTACGATGTTAATTTAAAGAATAATTTCTTCCTTTCACCGACAGAGTCTGAGTCACCGAATTACGGAATTGTTTTTGAAAATTCTGACAAAAACAGACTATGCTCAGACAGCAATCTGTTCAGCGGAAAAATTGATAAAGAGATAATTACGGGAACAGGTGAATAAGATGACAAATACCTTAAGCAGCAAAAAATCAAATTTTCTTATTTTCCTTTGCTGGGCAGCTTATACTGCCGCTTATGTTGCGAGACTCAATTACAACGCTTCAATGGTGGAAATTCTCTCTCAGCTCGGCACAACAAAACAGGCGGCAGGAACAGTCAGTTCATTCTTCTTTTTTGCTTACGGTGCAGGTCAGCTGATAAACGGTCTTCTTTCAAAAAGATATAACACGAGATATTCGGTTGCTCTGGCTCTTTCTGCGTCATCTGTAATCAATTTTTCAATGACCTTTTGTGGCGGCATAGAGACGATGAAATATCTGTGGTTTTTTAACGGTGTGTTTCAGTCAATTCTCTGGTCGTCACTTATCAAAACCTTGTCAGATAATCTTGCTGACAGCAAGCTTTCAAAAGCCGTTATGGTTATGAGTACCACCGTTGCTTCGGGTACCTTTGCTTCATACGGTCTTGCTGCTCTTTTCTCATATCTGAAGCTCAACTGGACTGTGATTTTTTATGTGGCTTCTATACTCGTCGGTGCGGTGGCAGTGCTTTGGTTTGTCGGAATGAGTGTTGTTAAAAAAGATAAAGATGAAGGCACAATAACTGAAATCAGAGAAAAAAGCAAGCTTACCTTAAAGCCGGTATTTATAATAAGTGTTATTGTTATACTGATATCTGCAGTGACAAACGGCTTTATAAAAGACGGCATAACTACCTGGGTGCCTTCCATACTGAAAGAGGAGTTCGGTGTGTCTTCATCACTTTCCATTATAGTTACTCTGCTTCTTCCTGTGCTGTCGATTTTCGGCACATCCATTGTAAACAAACTGCATAAAAAACAAAAGGACGAAAACGCACTTAACGGAATTTTTTATTTTGTAACAATAATCCTGACTGTGCTTATAATACTCACACTTAATTTGAAATCAGTACCTCTTACTCTTATACTGTTCGGCGGAATTGCCTGCCTTATGTCAGCGGTGAACAATGTAATAACAAGTGTTGTACCTCTTTACTCAAGAGACAAAATCGATTCGGGATTTTCTGCAGGTCTGCTTAACACATTCTGCTATATAGGAAGCACTCTTGCAACATCAATGCTCGGCAGAATTGCGGACACAAGGGGTTGGAATGATGTTTTCATATGTATTCTGATTTTTACTGCAGTTTCATTTGCAGTCTGCTTGGTTTCGGCAGTATTAAACAAAAAGGCAAAAAAGAAACTTTAAATATAACACATTCAGAGGTGATAGCTTGAATTTTCTTATATATTTTATTTTAGCACTTTTTGCCACAACTGTCGGCTCACTCACAGGAATGGGTGGCGGTGTAATCATTAAACCTCTTATGGATGTTCTCGGTGATTACAATGTGCAGACAATAGGTATTGTCTCGTCAATAACCGTCTTTTCAATGGCAGTTGTATCTGTCGGAAAACAGATTAAATCAAAGTCAGCGATTCCCTTCAGGACGGCAGTACCTTTAGGTGTTGGTTCTGTAGTGGGCGGTTTCACAGGTGAAAAGCTTCTTGCATTCATTATTGATTTGCTCAGTGCCAATGATGTTGTAACTGTTGTGCAGAATTTCGTGTTGGCTGTTCTGATTCTTTTTGTTTACATATATATGAAGAACAAAGAAAAAATCAAAGGCAGAGCATTGAACGGTGTTGTTGTATCCCTTGGCGTTGGTGTTTTTCTTGGAATCTGTTCATCGTTTTTGGGCATCGGAGGCGGCCCCATAAACGTTGCACTCATTATTTATCTTTTTTCTGTAAATACAAAAACGGCAACAGTCTGCTCTCTGGTAACGATTCTTTTTGCACAGATTTCGAAGCTTTCAACAGTGGCTCTTACAACAGGCTTTTCAGGTTTCGATTTGTCTGTTGCACCGTTTATGATTGTGGGTGCAATCCTGGGTGGATTCCTGGGTGCTTCCTTCAATAAAAAATGCAGCGAAAAGACAGTTGAAAAAGCATTCAATCTTGTTCAGCTGATTGTGCTTTCCATTACAATATTCAATATAGTCAGAAATCTTATATGATACATATAAAATTAAGAGCCTGATGTTTCGACATCAGGCTCTGATTTTATATACACTTATCAATATACATCTCAATATCAAACAAATCAAGACCGCTGTCTTTTCTGAGATAAAGAGGATGATGGGGATGGCCTTTTTTTGAAATTGCACCTGAGCTGAACCAACGTGCATCAAATTCCTTGCCTATAGAAAGCATATCCTTAAGGCAGTCTTTGAGGTAAGGCCGCATTTCCACTATTGTGCCCCATGCCGCCCAGACAGAGGGCTTTTCTTCTTTGTAAAGGGAGAGTATGTAACGGAAGGCTTTCATATTCTCTCTGTGAAGCGACTCGTTCAGCTCGGTGTCCATATCATCGGGCTTGGTTGCCCTTTGAGCATATACGTTGAACATAATGAAACTGTCATATCCGTTTCCGAGGGCAATTCTTTCCACCGATTTGAGAGTATTATCAAGGTCATTCGGTGCGGCAGTTGAGGGATTGATTCCGATACAGATAAGAGGATTTTTCCCCTTGGTGCCGAGAATATATCGGTATTCACCGTAATGATTCGGTACATAGAGCCAGTCTTCAACATTGTATTCGATGTGGCTTTGAATCTCACTTTCCTTGAGAGCAGAATCGAAATCCTGAATTTCAAGAAGCTGTGACTGCGATTTGGGTACGTGCATAAAAAACATCCTTTATATAATAGTATAGAAATTATAGCAAGAAGACAAAGTATGTGTCAAGTGGTATTCAATATTGTTTATCGGAAAAAGAAAACAACAAAGATAAAGATAATAAAATCTGATAGTTCTCATGCATTGTAAAATCACCATAAATAAGCTATAATTAATCTGATAAAAGTACAGAAAGCGTGAAGAGAATGATAATTTTAATTACAGGTGCATCCCACGTTGGAAAGACAGCCCTTGCCCAGGAGCTTCTGCAGAAATATAACTATCCCTATCTTTCAATTGATCATTTGAAAATGGGACTTATCAGAAGCGGCAACACAAAACTTACACCTCTGAGTGACAATTCTGAGCTTACTTCATATTTGTGGCCGATTGTACGCGAAATGGTGAAAACTGCCATAGAAAACAAACAGAATCTTATAGTTGAAGGCTGTTATATTCCCTTTGGCTGGGCAGATGATTTTGACAAA
>JAZRJR010000057.1:0-14898 GCA_045645885.1 Acutalibacteraceae bacterium
ACCATCGAAATCTCGGGTTCCTTTTCTTATCTCGTTGTTTAATTTTCAAGGTCCAATCGCTATCCTCTTCCGAAGACAGCTCAACGAGTATATCACACTATACTCTCTTTGTCAAGACTTTTTTGAAACTTTTTTCAAAAATTCTTCACTTCTTTTTCGCTCGCCTCAGGGTTCCCTGCGGAAAGCTTGTACATAATATCACCTCCGTCTTCTTTTGTCAACACTTTTCCACAAGTTTTTTTCTTTTTCTTTCACTTTGTGTACACATAGCCGTGTGTTTTTGTGGCTGTATGAACTGGAAACACTAAATATTGTGTCTGATACCAACTTTCCCCTTACATCTCTATATATAGACGAAAACAAATACCGTCAGGATGTTATTCCTGACGGTAGATTAAGTTTTTTGTTGAATTATTTCATTATCTTATTGAGCGTTACATTCATCTGCTTTGTAAGATTTGTAAAAGCATCTTCTAAAGGTGCTGCTTTCGGAGCTTCTCTGAGTCCTGCAGCAATCATTGCATTTTCAAGATTCTTTTCTGCGGCATCCCACTTCTCATTGTCAATAACAGTCTTTGCTTTTTCTGCGTTAAGTTCAGCAATTGCTTTTTCAACTGCTTCGCATTTGTCAGCACCGAGCTTTGACTTATCAGCCTTATTGTAATCCTCAATCATTCTGTCAACATTGCGGATTGATCTTTCACCGTTATACTGAGGATAAGCTTCGGGGTTTGAATAAACATCAACCATATTGTCGTCAATCATAAGCATTGTTGCAAGTGAAAGACAAACATCGTTATACTGAAGTTGTTCGTGTGACTGACCCTTGAAGTACCAGGTTGTGCAAGGAAGAAGACCTGTTGTGGGGTCTACCATTCCGTCAGGTGAAAGATGGTTGTGCGAAGGATTCTTGCAGTATGTACCCTTTGCCTTGTAGCCGTCACCCAAGGTTGTGCCAAGGTCAGCGAAGGTTGCACCCATTGAGGTTGATTCACACTGAATAATACCGTCTGAATTTGATGTTTTATATTCGGGAGCAAGCGGGAAGATTGTAAGGTCATAGCATACGATATCGTAAATGCTTGCGCCCTTAGCAATAAGTGCGTTCTGATTCTTTTCAAAATCAGCTCTCGCCTGCATAAAGTAATCAACCTTTTCTCTGATTACTTTGTAATTATCATCTGTGAGCCACTTTTCTCTTGCTTCAGCATAATACTCTGTAGGACAGAGAGCCCAGAGCTGAGTTGTTGTTCTTACAAGAGCATCAACAGCACCGTCAGCAAGAGCATAGAGTGCAGTTTTGAGAATCTTCTTTGGAAGAAGTCTCAGAAGCATATTAATAAGATATGATGTGTAGTTTTCACCCATAAGGATTTCGATTAAATCAAAATAAAGTGCATCGTTGTCTTCAATGCTGAGCTTACCTGTGAGAAGACCGCCCACGATATCTGAACCGTCAATTGCAGGAACAACATATACAATATTCTTAATGATGTCGTAATCTTCCTTGAACATCTGAAGATATTCAACCGCAACTGAACCGCCCATACTGATAGGGCAGATATTTACTTTTGTTGCACCTGTCTTGGGCATTACAACATTACGGATATATTCGTGGAGACTTGCTGCATTCTTTTCTACATCACCAAGTGAGTCATAACCGAAATAGAACACCTTGTCTTCACCGATAATCTGACCTGCAAGCTGAACGGGAATACGGCTGTAGCAGAAGTCTTTCATTTCTTTTGTCATTTCTGCCATTGAACCTCGGAAACAGGGAACTTCAACCTTATTTTTATAGTTACCCTCGTTATCCTTCTGAACGGCAAAAAGCAAATCCTTTGCACCCTTGTTCATAACCTTTGCAAGACCAAGGTCACGGCGAAGGAAAATTGAGCCGAGAAGTGTAGGAAGAATATCAATAAGAGCTGTTTTGATATCAACCTCTAAGGGCCAGCCGTTGAGATAGCTTCCGTCTTCGGCATACTGTCTGTTACCGTTTTCATCAAGAATGTATGTATCATTCTGACCGATACCGTGAACAAGCACAACAGGTGTTTCGTAATCGTATGCAGTTACATAACTGCTTTCTTCAGCAGCAGAAGCACCGAAAGGCACAACTGAAAGCAGCATTACAGCCGCAAGTAAAAGGCTTATAATTCTTTTGGTTTTCATCATAAAATCTCCTTACATAATGTTATGGTTTCATAATAATACTTTTTTAATAATTATTCAATATATTTACAAAATTTAATTGCTGCCGGGAAAGAAAAAATACCACAGAAAAAATCTGCGGTATCTCTTATCAATATTTGTATTTTCCTTCGGCAACCTTTTTAAGGTGAGCACCGTAGGTGGATTTGCCGTATCTTTCAGCAGCCTTAAGAAGCTTTTCACTGTCAATCCAGCCCTTGATGTAAGCAATTTCTTCAGGAGCTGAAATCATAATGGACTGTCGGCTTTCCACCATACGCACAAAATCAGAAGCATCACTGAGGCTTTCCATTGTGCCTGTGTCAAGCCACGCAAAGCCTCTGCCGAGAAGCTTTACCGAAAGTGCATTTTCCTTGAGGTAACGCACATTTAGGTCTGTTATCTCATACTCCCCTCTTGCACTTTTTTCAATTGACTTTGCAAAGGAAGCAACTCTGTTATCGTAGAAGTAAAGACCTGTTACGCAGTAGTTTGACTTGGGATTCTTCGGCTTTTCTTCAATTGAAATAACATTCTGATTTTCATCAAACTCAACAACACCGAAGCGCTCCGGATCTTCAACATAATAGCCGAATACGGTTGCAATACCCTTTTCAGCATTTGCCTTTGCTTCAAGAAGAGTTTTTGTAAAACCGTTGCCGTAGAAAATGTTGTCACCGAGCACCATAGCACAGGAGTCGTCACCGATAAACTCTTCACCGATAATAAACGCCTGAGCAAGACCGTCAGGTGAAGGCTGCTCTGCATAGCTGAGATTAATGCCGAAATTACTGCCGTCACCTAAAAGGCGTCTGAAATTCGGAAGGTCTGTGGGAGTTGAAATAATGAGAATGTCCCTGATGCCCGCCAGCATAAGAGTTGAAAGCGGATAATAAATCATCGGCTTGTCATAAACGGGAAGAAGCTGTTTTGACATTACCATAGTAAGAGGATAAAGTCTTGTTCCCGAACCGCCTGCAAGAATAATTCCTTTCATAATCTTTCTCCTTTTTTATTTATTGTTATAGTCTGCATATTCAAGAATGTTTCTGCAGCAAAGCAGAATTATAAGTGAAACGGGTACATTCACCACTGCCATAGCAAGATAAGTAAATTCCATATAGAACGGAAGATACATATTCATTATAACAGCTGCCGCAATTGACGGTGCAGAGAAAACTGCAATCAGAAGGAAGTAAACCGTTATCACTATAAACTTTTTATCGCTTGAGCCTGTGAATCTCTGCAGTATAAGATTGATACCGATAAATAGGAAACCGAAGCTGATTCTCGCAATAACCATTGCAAAGACCTCTGTGATATTCAGCTTCAGAATGAAATACATAGGCAAAAAGCACACTATACTTTCAGCCACAAGACTCGGCACCTGCTCTCTTAATATACAGAAAAGCTTTTTGTAGTTTTTTTCAGGAATGAGATAAACATAGGGAAGCACCAATTCCTTTGCCCATCTGCCTGAGCCCACACCGATTGTAAGCATATAAACATTGAGAGCAAAAATTCCTATGGGATCCTTCATTATAAAACAGTATACCACAGTAAGCCCGCAGAAAACAAGTGAAATTCCGCTGAGCATAAAGGTTCTGCTTCGTCTGTTTTCAATTCTGTGTTTTTCAAAAAGAACAGAAGCACCAAAGCCACGTGTGAAGCCTGTTTTTCCTGTTTTTACTTTTCTCGGTGCATTCTCCTGAACCTTGCCTTCTTTTCTTGCAGTTATTGCTGAATAAGAAACCTCTGCACTCTGAAGCACATCCTCATAAAAATCCTTTGATGTGAAATATACTATACCGTAAAAGACAGCAATGAAAGCAACGAAATATAAAAGACTGATAATTACAAGCTTTGCATTGACCGTAAACATACCTTCAACAAAAAGGCTCATCATTCCGCTGACGGGGAAGGCTTTCATCAAAGGAGTTGCTGATACAGCAACAAGATTTCTGAGATTTATTCCGCCGAGAGTGTTACTCTTATATAAAAGAAAAGCAATAAAAGCAGCCACTACCGAGTAGAATATCACCTTTGCAGCAAGACATTTTCTGTCATCTGAGCTTGTGAGGGAATAAATCAGCATTGCAACCATCTGCGAAAGAAAAACTGTCAGCGCATAGCCTATGAAAATAAACACAAGAGCAGAAAAGCCTACACCGTAAGTACTTCTCACCAGAGCTGACTGATAAAGGATAAAAAGTCCGAGCGTCAGCGATCTTCCAAGCTGACTTAAAAGTCCGTAGAAAAGAACCTTCGTGTTTTTGAAGGGCGAAACAAAAATCAGATTGACGTCTGCCATGGAAAACATTGAGGCACCGTTTGAAAAACCGTTTTTGCTCACAAGTATAAACACTACCGTATAAAGAAGCATCGCCCCTGCATAAAGCTCGTTTATATCTCTGTATTCACCGTGATGTCCGCTCGTTGAAGTAAAAGCGGTAAAGCCGATAAGAAACAAGACCACCAGAAGTGAAATAAGCTGAGAGGGTTTTCTTATAATTTCAAGAAAACGGTTTCTGAATTTTCTTGTAATAAGATAGGAAAGGGCGCTCATTTTTCTTCACCGCTTTCCGTAATTCTGAAGAAAAGCTCTTCAAGGCTTTCGCCCTCGGTATCGCTGCTCTTTTTTTCTTTGACAAGCTTACCCTTTGCCATTATATAAGCAGTATCCCAGAAATCCTCTACGCTGTCAATCATATGGGTACTGATAAGCACAGAAGCTCCGCTTTCTTTAAGTTCAAGAAAAATCTCTTTAAGCTGCTTGATTGCGTGGGGGTCAAGACCGACCATAGGCTCATCGAAAACAATCACCTTTGGTTTATGCACAAGAGCGCAGCAGATTGAAAGCTTTTGCTGCATACCCTTTGAAAGCTCTTTGCCAAGCTTATCCTTTTTATCGAGAAGCTCAAAACGAGAAAGAAGCTTTTCAGCCGTACCGTCATCCTCCATTTTATAAGCTCTCAGAATAAACTCCAGATGCTCACCAACCGTAAGCATATCATAAACAGCAGGCATTTCGGGAATATAACCTATAAGACTTTTTGCTTCAAGGCTTTTATTCTTATGACCTGAGAGAGTAATTTCTCCGCTGAAACGAAGAAGGCCTGTTATGCATTTTATAATTGTTGACTTACCTGCACCGTTAGGCCCTAAAAGAATTGCAATTTCTCCGTCAGCCACGTTGAAGCTTACATTATCATTTGCCGTTATTTTTCCGAATTTTTTTGTTACAGAGTTAACACTCAGCATTTTTATCACCTGAATTATTTTTTACTGTTTTTTCTATTCTACCATACTGCACCGCAATATCACAAGATATTTTGAAAAAATCTGAAATTTTACGAAAGATTAAAGTCACCGTGATATTTATCATACATAGTGTTGCATTTTTCGGGATAATAGTGTATAATGAAAAGGTATTTATTTTAAAGGAGCTGATAATATGACAGAAGTGCAGGACGGACGCAGAGTTAAAATGACCAAGGCTCTTCTCAAAACAAGCCTTATTGAGCTGATGAAAACAAAATCTATACATACAATCAGCATCAAGGAAATCTGTTCAGGTGCAGATATCAACCGCAGCACTTTCTACAGACACTACAACACTCAATATGAGCTTTACGATGAAATTGTAAATGAAATTCTTTCAGAGCTCATCAACGCTTATCTTACATCAAAGGAAAACAAAGAAGACCTTCAGGATTCAATTGCTGCTGTGCTTGAAGTTACAGAAAAAAACAGAGAGGTCTGCCTTGTAATTCTCAGCGACAAGGGCAACGTTACCATGGGTGAATCCTTTGTAAAGGCAATCACTCCCGTTGTACCCGACGAAACCAGCGAGCTTTCCATCTATGTTTTCCACTTTATAGCGGCAGGTCTTGCCAATATTGTGTGGACATGGCTCAGCAAGCCTGTCAGATCATCACCGAAAGAGCTTGCCTCACTTATCGCCTCAATGATAAAGCGCGGACTTTACAAGACCATTATCCGTCAGGCAGCAAAAGACGGTATGCTGAAAAACCTCAAGCTTTAAAACGATGCAAAAAATCCGTGGAAAAATCCACGGATTTTTTTATTTACAGAAGCATTCTACATAATGATCTATAGCTTCACCGATAACTTTGACTGCAACATCTCTTGCACCGACTTCATTTACAGCTGTAGTCTTGTTTTCAAGATTCTTATAAACTGTGAAGAAGTGACGCATTTCAGCAAATATATGTGCAGGAAGCTGATCAATGTCTGTATACATATTGTAGTTGGGATCATTGAAGGGAATTGCAATAATCTTTTCCTCGTTTCTGCCGTTGTCAATCATTGAAATAACTCCGATAGGATACGCCTTTACAAGAGTCATAGGCTCAATAGGCTCTGAGCAGATAAGAAGCACATCAAGGGGGTCACCGTCGTCACCGTAAGTACGTGGAATAAAACCGTAGTTTGCGGGATAGTGGGTTGAGGTATGAAGAATTCTGTCAAGCATAAGAAAACCTGTTTCCTTGTCAAGCTCAAACTTTTTCTTGCTACCCTTTGAAATTTCAATAACACACATAAAGTTTTCGGGATGTATTCTTTTAGGTGATATATCATGCCATATGTTTGACATATTATCCCCTCCTTAATTTTATTCTGTTTTCAATTATAACACCTGAAAATCAAAAAGGCAAGTCTTATTTGAACTCAAAATAAAATTCCACTTTTCCCTGAAGCTTCCTGTATCCGTACTCAAAGCCGTGAGCCTTGAAAATTTCTGCACAAATGGGAAGTCCCATACCTGTTGAAGAGCCGTCTTTTGTGCGAGCCTTATTATCTCTTGAAAGTATATCCCACATTGAGTCGGCAGTTTCTCTGCTTATGCCCTCAGATGTGTTGTAAACGGAGAATCTGTCTTTCTCAAGCTTTACAGTAACCTTCTTCTCCCCTGTTGCATATTTGATAGCATTTGAAAGGTAGTTATCAACTGCCATAGAGATAAGGTCACGGTTGCAGTTAACAATCACATCGTTATCACAGATTTCAGAAGTAAGCTCAACGCCCTGCATTTCTGCAAAGGATTTATATTTTTCAATTTCTGTCAGTACGATTTCACGAAGAGAGCATTTTTCTTTCTGTAATTTATCTGCATTCACAAGTCGGTTATACTGCAGAAAGCTCCCCACAATTTCGTTCATTCTCACCGCTTCGTCATAGACGGATTTTATGTAAGTATCATTCTTTTCAGGTGCAACATTTTCGATTATACACTCGCACTGATTCTGAATTACCGCAAGGGGTGTTTTTAATTCGTGAGCTGCCGCAGAGGTAAAGGCACGAAGTGACTGATTGAGCTTCTGATTTTTGTCGTAAAGCTTTGAGGCTGCGACAACGACAAAGACATAAACAAATGCAAAGAGAATTGTAATAAGCAGAAGTGATTCGGGGAATGAGGTGTGCTTCAGGGTATCGTAGTATTCATTGTGTGTTGACACAAATACAGATACATATTTCTTTTCACCGATAAAATCTATACCGACAAAGTATTTCTTGTCGTTACCTGAATAGCCTCCGCCACTGTTGCTGTAATCACCGGCTTTCACTTCAGCAATTCTCTCATTGAGAAACTCGTTCATCCACTCATAATGTCTGTGATTGAATGCACTTTCGTCAAGGTCATAAAAGACATAATTGAAAAGTCCGAATTCAGTATTTTCAACAATTTCAAGGTCAGCCTTATAGTCGGTGAATTTCACAACACACGGCTCATACTTGTCATAAAAGCCAAGCTCCATTTCAACAGGAATATATTCTCCCGATGATGTGTTAAAGCTCATTCTGTAAATATAGAAAACGCCCTGCTTTATGCTCTTCTGATAATCACTTATCTGCTTTTTGATTTCAGGGGTAAGATAGGGTTCTATATTAAGGTATTTGCTTTTATGCTCGTAATCTTCTGTGAAAGTTATATAGCTTGTGCTTTTAGCAACCACTTCACCTGTTTCAGGGTCTATGAGAGCATACATAATCGGAAGAAAATCCGGACTGTCTAATTTACTTATGCTGAAAAATAGTTCATCAAGATTATCTGTAAGTTCCGTTTCGCTTTCATATCTTTTTTCATAACTTTCAATATAATCATCAAGCAAATTAGAAACTCTGAGTGTGCTGAGCTGATAATCAACCGACGGCATATAAGCATAAAAAAGCATTACGGAAGTGATTATCATTATCACCGCAAAAGCAAGTGATATAAAAGCTACTAACTTTTTCTTCGTCATAAATATTCCTCCTTCATATTATAATCTTCATCTTAGTTTTCTTTGAAGGTGTAACCTACACCTATAACGGTTTCAATAAGGTCTGATTTTTCACCGAGAGCCTTTCTGATTTTCTTTATGTGGGTGTCAACTGCTCTCACTTCTCCCTCAAAGCCGTAACCCCACACCTTGATGAGGATTTTTTCTCTGTCAAGAACAACACCCTTGTTCTGCATAAGCAGCTGAAGAATTGCAAAGGATTTGCTCTGAAGCTTGATTTCGTTTTCATCAAGGAACACCTTCTGTTTTGAAAGGTCAAGGGTTATTCCTGCACATTCAATTTTGTTGTCCTTGTCGGCACCTTTACTTCTTTTTATCATTGTGAGGATTTTCTCTGTAAGCACAGAAAGCGGAAAGGGCTTGACTATGTAATCATCTGCACCGCTTTTGTAGCCTTTGAGCAAATCCTCTTCCTCACCTAAGGCTGAGAGAAAAAGTATTGGCGTATCTGTAAAAGCTCTGATTTCTCTGCAGGCATCAATGCCGCTTTTTTTCGGCATCATCACATCAAGCAAAATAAGGTCAAATGCAGTTGCGCCCGCTTTCTTAACTGCACTTTCACCGTCACGGCTGAGGGTAACATCCATCCCCTTTGCAGTGAGATAATCCTTAATGGTTTCTCTGATTTTTATTTCATCGTCTGCGACTAATATCTTATACATATCTACCATCTCCTTAACTGTCTTAACTCTAACACGAGCTTATGTACTTTCTGTGTCCAAAGCAAAATTAAATCTCCGCACATTTTTGTACGGAGATAAGCTTATATAATTTTCTGAAAGGCAAGTCTTTCGTCACCGTCTTCAAGGTGGATAATTCCGCAGTAAGTAAAGCCAAGCTTATCCATGAGATGACGCATTACGGAATTGTTCTCGTGGGTGTCGATTCTGACATTGGGAAACTGTGAAAGTGCCCATCTGATACAGAATTCACCTGTACCCTTAACGCTTCCCGATGAGGCGATTCTGTGGATGGTTGCATAGGGCTCATCGCTGAGCCACTTGCCGTCATATATGATTTTGTATGTGGGGTCTTCACCGTAGATGAAAGCAAACACACCTAGGATTTCACCGTCTTTTTCGCAGACGTAGGAAATCCCGTTTGCAATATCGCTTTCAACAAGCTCTTTTCTCGGCTTTATGTTTCCCCACTGAGTGCCGTTGCCGTTTTCTGCCATAAATTTTCTTGCACGTGCATAGATATCGAAAATCTGAGGCAGGTCGGATAATGTCGCTTTTCTTATATGCATTCCGACCTCACACATCGTTTCTCACGAGGTCTTCAAAGCTTTCACGCTTAACGGCAACATAGTCCTTGCCTTCTGCGAGCATAACCACTGCAGGACGGGGAATTCTGTTATAATTTGAAGCCATTGAATAGTTGTATGCACCTGTTGTGGTAACGGCAACAATGTCGCCTCTTACGGGCTTCGGCATTGTTATGTCAGGCTGAATAATGTCACCGCTTTCACAGCAGCGGCCTACAACGTCACAAGTGAAGTCTGCCTTTTCGTTCATTCTGTTTGCGAGAAGAACTGTATACTTTGAGCCGTAAAGAGCAAAGCGAGGGTTATCTGTCATACCGCCGTCAATTGAAACGTAGTTCTTGTAGCCTGTGATTTCCTTGATAGTACCGACTGAATAAAGAGTCATGCCTGCATCAGCAACAATGCTTCTGCCCGGCTCCATAAGAATCTTCGGCATAGGCATCTTAAGCTCTGCTACTGTAGCTTTGATATGTGCAGCAAGCTTTTCTATGTTTGCGGGGATATTCATATAAGGATCAGCTTCAGTATATCTTACACCGAATCCGCCGCCCATGTTGAGAATAAGAGGCTCAACTCCGAACTGCTTATACATATCTGAAGCAAACCCCAGCATAATTGTTGCCGCATCAAGATAAACCGTACCCTCTTCGTCAAAGACCTGAGAGCCTACATGGCAATGATAGCCTACGATTTTAATATTCTCAAAGCTTACTGCTTCTTCGACGAATTCAGCTGCCTGATTTGTTTCAATTGCGATACCGAATTTTGAGTCAACCTTACCTGTTGCAACTGCGGCATAGGTGTGGGGGTCGATACCCGGAGTAAGGCGGAGAATCACCTTCTGTGTGATACCCTTTTCCCTTGCGATGGAGTCAATTGCCTTCATCTCGCACATATTGTCCACCATAAAGTAGCCCACACCGCTGTCAATTGCATAAGCAATATCAGAATCGGTTTTGTTGTTGCCGTGGAAGTATGAGTTTTCCATAGGGAAGCCTGCTTTTACTGCAGTGAAGATTTCGCCGGGAGAAACAAGGTCAATGCTCATTCCTTCCTCTTTCATAATCTCATACATCCTCTTGAAGCAACAAGCCTTGCTTGCAAAAAGAGGCTTACTGCCCTCACCGAAAAACTCATTCATAGCCTTAAGGTAAGTTCTGCAATTATATCTTATTCTGTTTTCGTCCATAAGGTAAAGGGGTGTGCCGTATTTCTTTGCAAGATCGGTTACATCAAAATCTGCAAAGCTAAGGTTTGCACCCTTTACACTGATATTTTCACAAATCATAAATTTACCAAATTCCTTTTTAATTAGTATTAGAGCATATGAGCGATGAGTTCGCTTCTGTCTGTAGCTGAAAGGTCAACGGGAGCAATATCAAAAACGGTTTTGCAGCCGTAGTCACCACGCTGAGCCATACGGTGAATTGCTCTTGCGAAGCAAACGAGAACACTGCCTGTAAATTCGGGATTTGAATCGAGATTCAGCTTATACTCAATTACCTGCTTGTGGCAGTCGTCCTTACCTGTAACACCTGTACGGATTACACTGCCGCCGTGAGGAAGCTCACTGTGGTTTTTCTTCATTTCTTCCATTGTTATGAAGTTTACTGTTGTATCATAGGGTTCAAAGTATGCAGGCATTGTAACGATTTCTTTTTCGATTCTTTCTTTGTCTGCGCCCTCTTCAGCCACAACAAAGCACACTCTTCTGTGCTTTTCTCTTGCAGTGAATTCAGGAGTTTCACCACCCCTTACTCTGTCCATAGCCTCTTCAACAGGAACAGTGTACTGACGGGCATCAATAACACCCTCGATTCTTCTGATTGCATCTGAGTGTCCCTGAGAAACGCCCTTACCCCAGAAGGTATAATCTGCACCGTCGGGAAGAATGCATGAAGCATAAAGTCTGTTCAGTGAGAACATACCGGGGTCCCAACCGCAAGAAATCAGTGCAGTTTTCTTATGCTCGACCGCATTTTTATCAACGTTTGCAAAATGTACGGGAATATTTGAATGGTTGTCGTATGAATCAACAACGTTAAAGTATTTAGCAAGCTCAGGTGTCATTTCGGGAAGGTCAGTTGCACTGCCGCCGCAGAGAATGAGCACATCGATTTTATCTGCCCAGTCGGTGATTTCATTTGCAGACACAACAGGCACATTTTCAGTAGCTATTTTAAGGCTGTCGGGATTTCTTCTTGTGAAAACTGCAACGAGGTTCATATCGGGATTTCTTTTGATTGAATCCTCAACGCCTCTGCCGAGATTGCCGTAGCCGTAAATTCCTATATTCATATAAAACAACTCCTCGCTATATTCAGCCATTGGAAAAACACTTCCCAATATAATAGTGTATTATAGCATTTCTTGTTGACGTTGGCAACAGTTTGGGGAGAATTTTTTGATTTTTAGACCCTTCCGTCACACTTCGTGTGCCACCTTCCCTTAAAAGGGACGGCTGATTGCCCCTTCCACCGCTGAAGCGGTTCCCCTTCCCCTAAAGGGAACGGCATTTATGGCTCCCACTTCAGGGGGAGCTGGCAAAATCGCAGATTTTGACTGAGGGGGCTTTTGTCATTCTGAACGCAGTGAAGAATCTTTCAGGATTCCTCGCAAAGCTCGGAATGACATATGAAAATCCCACCGAGGTGAATCGGTGGGATAGAATTATTAATAATGATTTGCACCGCAAGCACAGATTTTGTTTGCTTTAAAAAGCTTGTTGAAGAAGTTGATTATCTTCCAGATAAAGCCCATAAAACCTGATTTGTGGCAGTTGCAGGAGCATTTTTCACCGCAGATTTTACAATTTATTCCCTCATATTTATGACCTGTAGCAGAAATTTTATCACGATTTTCACTATGACCGCATTCACAAACATAAACTGTGTAGCCTTCTTTTTCACAGGTAGGAGCAACAATGTTAGTTGCAGTGTAGCTGTGTTCTTTTGTTTTTGCTATAGCTTCAGTATATGAGTCACCACAAGCACAGGTATAAGTTGTTTCGCCTTCCGCAAGGTGAGTGGGTGCTTTTGTCATTTGAGTGTCATATGAATGTGTATGAAGATTAATATAGTGCATAGTTGCATTAGTTAAACACTCGTTATCAGAAGAAATTAATATTTCATTCCACTGACTCTCTGAACCAACATAATATACATCGGTAAGACCTGTGCAATAATCGAAAGCACTCTCGCCTATACTTATTATACTGTCAGGGATTGTGATGCTTGTGAGACTTGAGCAACCAGAGAATGCATAATCGCTTATGCTTGTTACACTGTCAGGGATTGTGATGCTTGTGAGACTTGAGCAACCAGAAAATGCATCATCGCCTATTGATGTTACACTTTCAGGAATTGTGATGCTTGTGAGATTTGTGCAATAACCGAATGCATAATCGCCTATTGATGTCACACCCTCGGGAATTGTGATGCTTTTAAGGCTTGAGCAACTAGAGAATGCACCATTACCTATTGATGTTACGCTGTCGGGAATTGTGATGCTTGTGAGACTTGAGCAACCAGAGAATGCATCATCGCCTATTGATGTTACACTTTCAGGAATTGTGATGCTTGTGAGACTTGAGCAACTAGAGAATGCCCTTTCCGCTATTGATGTTACACCCTCGGGAATTGTGATGCTTGTGAGACTTGAGCAACTATAGAATGCACTATCGCCTATTGATGTTACACCCTCGGGAATTGTGATGCTTGTAAGGCTTGAGCAATCATAGAATGCACTATCGCCTATTGATGTTACAGTGTCAGGTATTGTATATTCAGTTCTTGTATTTCCTGTAGGATATGCGACAAGCTCAGTCTTGTCCTTATTAAAAAGCACGCCATTACTGTCATTGGAATAATTTATATTATTTTCATCTACAGTAAAGCTTGTGAGACTTGAGCAACCAGAGAATGCTATTTCCGCTATTGATGTTACGCTATCAGGAATTGTGATGCTTGTGAGACTTGAGCATTCAAAGAATGCACCCATCCCTATTGATGTTACAGTGTCAGGGATTGTAATGCTTGTAAGGCTATAGCAATACATGAATGCACCCTCACCTATGCTTGTTACACCGTCAGGGATTGCAATACTTGTAAGATATGGGCACACACCGAAAGCATAATCACCTATTGATGTTACAGTGTCAGGGATTGTGATGCTTGTGAGATAATAGCAATAATAGAATGCATAATCTATTGATGTCACACCCTCGGGAATTGTGATGCTTGTAAGGCTAGTGCAATATATGAATGCACCCATTCTTATGGATGTTACACCATCAGGAATAATATATGTAGTTCTTGTATTTCCGGCAGGATATGCGACCAACTCAGTCTTATCTTTATTAAACAGTACACCATCGCTATCATTTGAAAAATATTGGTTGTCATCATCAACTGTGATATTTGTAAGATTTAGGCATCCAGCGAAAGCAACTATACCTATTGTTGTCACACTGTCAGGGATTGTGATGCTTGTGAGACTTGAGCAATCAGAGAATGCACCATCGCCTATTGATGTTACACCCTCGGGAATTGTGATGCTTGTGAGACTTGAGCAACCAGAGAAAGCCCCCTCGCCTATTGATGTTACTTCATACCCACCAAGTGTGGACGGAATGGCAACTTCACCGCTGATTGATTCATCTACATCTGTTATGGTAGCTTCACCATTTTCAACTTCGTAGGTATAATAGCCCTCTGTTGCTGCGCTTGCCTTCAAACTGAAATCCAGCCAGCTCCAGTCCAGATCTGCAAACCCTTGAAGTGGCGCAGCTGTCAGGCACATAACCACAACAAGCACTGTACATAAAATTTTCTTCATCGTTTTCATAAAATTTCCTCCTTAGAATTTCATGACTTTATTTTACTCCTTTAACAGAAAAAAGTCAACCATCAAAAAAAGCGTTCCTGACGCAAGGTCAGAAACGCATAAAATCAGATATCATTAATATCATACGGTGTTCGCTGATAAACGAAGTAGTTCAGCCAGTTGGTGAACATAAGGGTTGCGTGACCTCGCCAGGTGATTACGGGCGGCTTGGTGTCGTCGTCATCGGGGAAATAATTTTCGGGCACCTTAATGGGCAGACCCGCGTTCTTATCGCGCAGATATTCCTTT
>JAZRJR010000058.1:0-3652 GCA_045645885.1 Acutalibacteraceae bacterium
CTCTGAGTTTGTCTGCTTTTTCTTTAAGCTCGCTGTCTTTATAGATTTTTTCTGCAATTTCACTTATATAGCCGAGAACCACAAAAGCAAACATATTCGCAGGAACAAGATAGCCGTACATACAGCTGTCATCGCTTGGTCTGAAGCCTGACCAGGTCATACCCGTATAAGCTACAGGTGCGCCCTTTCCTTTGTGAGAAAGCGTATCTGATTTACGCTTGAAGGGACGGTGGAAATAATAGGGTGAGTTTTCATGTCTTTGCTCAAGAGTCCACAGCTCAATTATTCTGTAAAAAGCCTTTTTCGTTTCCTCTGTAAAATGCTCGGTTGTGTCAGCCTCTTTCCAGAAACGGTAAGCAAGCTTTACAGGATAGCAAAGAGAATCAATTTCATACTTTCTTTCCCACACCATAGGAGACATTTCTGTTTTATCCTTCTGATGTCCGAGACCGTTGGCCTCACGGTTAAAGGCATTCGCATAAGCATCATAAAGAATGCATTTCATCTGACGACTGATAAGTCCCTTTATAACCTTATATGCTTCTTCAGAATCCTTGGCAAAAGGGATATAATGGTTCACCTGAGCTGATGAATCACGAAGCCACATAGCAGGTATATCACCCGTTATTACGAAACAGCTTCCGTCATCATCAAGCTGAACCGTTGTTTCAAAGGTGCTCATAAAGCACTGAACGAACATCTTTTTTATCTTTTCGTCGCTTATTTTTTCCGCATAAGAAGCGGCAACATCTGAAAGCTTCATAAAATTCCACCTTTTACACTTCTAATGTTTTTTCAATACATTCTGACCGTATACCGTAAGGAGTTTCGGCTATAACCTTTATCTTATATTTTCCTTCGGGAAGTCTGCCTATATCTGTAATCAGCTTATCAGCCACATTATAAAGATAATATGTAGGAATTGTCTTTCTCTCCTTGACTACTCTGCCGTCTTCACTCTCGACACAAAGTCTGTAAATAAACACCGGATTACCGTCAGCACTTTCTGCCTTCGGATATTCTGCGGAATAAAAACCGTCTTGCTCTGAAATTGAAATTTCTGCATTTTCGGAAAACACAGGAGGCAATGAAGCTGAAAGCATTTTTTCGTATGTATACTCACGGTTACTTTTATCGGCAGGATTTTTAAAATAATATTCACACAGAACTTCTTCTGCGAGAACATCAACACCGATAATACGGATATTGTTATCCTTGTCAGCTTCGACAATAAGGAAGTTTGCACACTCATCATAAAAATCAGGGTGAACCTTCTGCACACCGTCAACGGTAAGCTCTGTATATTTCAGCGAGCCTGTGCCGACAGCTGTGTATTCATTCTGCCAGACAGAACGTGGGTCGTTGACAGGATAATGTGAGTGGCCTGAAAAATCCACCACATTGGGATATTTTTTAAGAAGATCTGCAAAGAGAATCTTTCCCCAGCCGTCCTCGTCAAAGCTGCCGTAAACCGTATATTTTATATGCTCGTGATGCATCAGGAAAACAGGCTTATGGGGAGTATCCTTAACGGCCTTGTCAAGCTCTTTTTTAAGCCACATTTTCTGAAAGGGTGAATTGAAATGCTTTTTCATACGGCTTGTTGAAACACCGATGAAGTGATAACCGCCGATTACTCTGTGAAAATCCGTTTCCTGGTTTGTGAGTTCTTTATAATATTCAAGAGACTTTTTACCCATAGTTATTGAGTCGTGTCCCTTTGCAACGGTACAGAGAAAGCTAAGTCCCTTTTCTCTGCCGTAATCGTAAATTTCCTTGAAAGCATCGAACTCCTCTTTGCTTCCTTTGTTTGTGATGTCACCTGCAATAAGAAAAACATCAATCTTATTATAGTTTTCATCCTTGCTTGCAAAATCAAGAGAATAATCTATTGTTTTTTTCAGTCTGCGATATCCCGGTGAGCCGATTCCTTCAATGTGTGCATCACTGCAGATTACAAAACGGAAAGCTGGTAAAAATTCATTCTTCATATTTTAAACCTCTGTTATTGAAAACATATACTCAGGGCAAAAAGCGCCTGTGCCGCAAAATAAGTGTATGAAACTGCATTACGCAGAAAAGCGGGCCGTTCAAATCCGCCTTTACCCAAGCCTATCATAACATCTGACGCCAAAAAGAGAATTCCACCGACTATCAGACATATACCAAAGGCAGGCTTGTCCGCCATAACAGCACCCACACCCCTGACAAGAGCCGAGGCAAAAGCAAAAATCAGCACAGGTGCATAAACGAGAAGCAGATTCTTTTTGCCGTGAAGCTTAAGCTTTGTTTTAGCAAAAATCACGATAACCGCAGACAAAATCAGAGTAATCACCGATACAGCAATTATATCGGACATAACATTCTGAGTGCTGACGGACAAAAAGGTGTAACTGTAGAGCAAATGACCCAGAGCAAAGAAAGCCGTACCCAAAGGGAAAAGCTTCTTTGCTTTGTATTCAAGAAAAAAGTCACCGAGAAAACCTGCAGCAAGTGCACCAAGCACCAAAACTGTATAGGCTGTAATTTCACCGAATGTCAATGCAGCGAGAGCACCTGTCAGCAGATACGTAAAAGCACACAGCATTTTCATTATGAAACCGTGTTTAACCGAAAGACCGCATTTCTGCGATATTACGGGAAGACTCACGGAAACAACTGCAATCAATAAAGTAAAATATTTCATAATTAACCGAGATTATAATCAGTAAGATAAGTCTTTGTGTTGTTCACCATTTTTGTGAAAAGCTCTTTTGCTTCACTCAGTGAGCAGGTAACAAGAGGATCATTTGCAAACACTTCAAAAATCTTGTCAAGGTTTCTCTCGGCAATTGCATCAGAAAGAACCTCCTGCTGAGTACAGATGCGTGAAATGAGAGGATAAATCTCTTTGGGTATTTCACCTGCTACAACGGGAGTTACCGTGCCTGAAGTGAAGGCAGCGTTTGTTTCAACAACTGCACCGAGAGGAAGGTTAGGAATCTGACCTCTGTTGGGAAGGTTTACATTGGTTACAAAATCACCCAGACCGAGAATGGCTCTCATCTGCTTTACGCCCTCTTCACCTGTCAGCTTAAGCTTGATTTCCTCCTCACCGTTTAAAAGACGCTTGCTTTTTGCAAGTCTTTCTTTAAGCTCGTCTTTTCTTGACCATACGGGAGTAAGGTGGAAGAGCATTTCTTCAACTCTGTCATTGTTTTCAAGATACCACTTACCCTCACAAAATTCAGCAAGATGTCTGTCGCCTGCGGCAGCAATATAACCGAAACGGCGGAAAAGGTCAATTTTCACCTTATGAGCGTTACCGTGGAAGCTCTTGAGCCACTCAGGATCAACATATTCCTTGCAGCCGTCCTTATACTTTTCGCAGAACTCTTTGTAATAAGGGAAGAGATCAACATTTCTGTATGTAGCCTTTGTAAGCCATGTGAAATGGTTCACACCGATGGGATTTACCTTTACTTCTTTTCTCTTCACATCTTCGTTAAAAAGCACACTTGCCATTTTAGAGAGTACATCCTGAGTGCCGAACACCTCGTGACAACAGCCGAAAGCCTTGATTTCAGGAAAAACTCTGTAAAGTGTTTTTACACAGAGCGTCATAGGATTAGTGTAATTGATAACCCACGCATCAGGTGAATATTTTTTGATA
>JAZRJR010000059.1:0-54465 GCA_045645885.1 Acutalibacteraceae bacterium
CGATAAGACAAATGTAGATGCAGATATCGTTGCTGAAGCAAATGGTCTTAAGGATACAATTGCTGGCAAGCAGGGTAATGAAACACTCACTCAGGCAACTGCAACTCAGAAGGATATCAATGATGCAACAACAAGACTTAATCAGATCATTGCAGGTATTAATAATGGTACGATGAAGACTCCTGATTACAGTGGTGTTGAAAATGCAATTAAGGATGCTAAAGATACTGCGGATAATGCAAATATTCCTGATAATAAGGAAGTTAAAATTGAAGCAGAAATAGCAGAACTTGAGCGTCAGCTTGAAGAGCTTAAGAAAACAAACCCTGATTCAACAAATACTGAAGCAAAAGCAACGATTGAAGAAATCAAGGGTAAGGCAGAAGCTATTGTTGAAACTTATAAGAACTGCGTAGAAGGTAACCACGATTATGCAGATGCAACATGTCTTGTTCTTCAAACTTGTAGAACTTGTGGTGCTACAACAGGCGACTATGCTGAACACGATTATGGTGCATGGACTTATGATGCAGAACTCAATAAGCATAAGAGAGTATGTAGCAGAGATGTATTACATGTAGAAACAGCGGAATGTACTGACAGCGCAACAGATACAGACTGTAACTGTGATGTTTGCGGACATCTTGTTGCACACAATTATGCAGATGCAACATGTACAGCACCTAAGACTTGTAGTGTATGTAGTGCAACAGAGGGTTCAGCTCTCGGTCACAAATTCACAAATTACACATCAAACAATGACGCTACTTGTACAACAGATGGTACAAAGACAGCGATTTGTGATAGATGTACCGAAACAAATACAGTAACAGATACAGGTTCGGCTCTTGGTCACCTCGATGAAAACAAAGATCATAACTGTGACCGAAATTGTGGAACAACAATGGGTACACATGAAGATACCGATAATGACCACAACTGTGAATATTGTGGTAAAAAGGCTTCAGATTGTGTAGATGCAGACAATAATCATAAGTGCGATACTTGTGGTGCAATATTAACTGAATGTTCAGATAATGATAATGACAACTGCTGTGATACTTGTGGTAAAGAAATAGGAGCATGCACTCACGCATACGCTGTAACGGTTGTCGCTCCTACCTGCCATAGCTTAGGTTACACACTTCATGTATGTAAGAACTGCGGTTACGCTTACAGAACAGACGAACAGCCTGCTACAGATGACCACAAGTGGGGCAGATGGTTCGAAACAGAAAGCGGTTCTTGCCTTGAATACAGAATGCATGAACGCAGCTGTCTCAACGAAGGCTGTTATGAAAAGCAGATCGAAGTTATGAGAGATGCTAACGGTAAAGCTCTTTATGGCAAGCACTATGTAGTTGTAATCAAAGGCCAGGCTGCAACATGTGTGACTCCCGGTTATACAGATTACGAACGCTGTGTGGTTTGCGGAGAAATTACAGAAGCTGAAGTAATTCCTGCAACCGGACATATTGACAACAATAAGAACGGTAATTGTGATGTATGTAATTACGTTACAAATCCCTCAATCGGCAAGTGTGACTGTCTCTGCCACAATGATTCATTCTTCGGCAAGCTCCTCTACAATTTTGTAAACTTCTTCTGGAAGCTCTTCAAAATTCAGCAGGGCTGTCAGTGTGGCGCACAGCACTGGTAATTAAAATAAAAAATCCTCGGATTCTTCCGAGGATTTTTTTGTTGAGTTTATTTGATTTCAAGTCTTACAATATCACTTATTGTAGCGATGAATTCTGAATTGGTAGGCTTGTCTGTGCTTTTCCTTATGCGGTAACTGAAATAGTTTGAAAGTATTTCCATATCTCCGTTATCCCAGGCGAGCTCAATGGCGTGGCGTATTGCACGTTCAACACGCTGCGATGTGGTGTCATAAATATCACCGACAGCAGGATAGAGCTCTTTTGTCATTGCATAAATCAGATCGGGTTTCCGTGATGTGAGCATAATAGCGCTTCTGAGATAACTGTACCCTTTGACATGGGCAGGTACACCGATTTCTTTGATTATATCAGTAACCATATGCTCCAGTTGATAAATATCGGTTGCGTTGCTTGGTGAATTTAGTTCAATGTTTCTGCTTTTATCCGTTTTGAAAAGTTCTGTGTCGTCAAGCATTTCTCCACTCTCCTGTTAATATTATTCACAAAATGTTGTAGTGAAATAATATCACAAAATTTTGGAAGAATCAAGTACTTTTGTGTCGAAAAATGTAGTTGAATACAAAAAAATAGTAAAAATTGAATTATAATGCAGAATAATCGATTTTTCTGTCTTTAAAATAGTACTCTTTGTCGTGTTCATTGATTTCTCTCAGAACCTTACAGGGAACACCGACTGCCACAACATTTGAGGGAATATCTTTTGTTACAACACTGCCCGCACCGATAACTGAGTTGTCGCCGATTGTCACACCGGGCATCACTCGTACACCTGCACCGAGCCAGCAGTTCTTGCCGATATGTACGGGCATATTGAACTGATAAGCTTCACTTCTGAGCTCAGGGTCGATGGGATGTCCCGCGGTTGCAATTACACAGTGTGGTCCGAACATTGTGCAGTCACCCACGTAAATGTGCGTGTCATCAACCATAGTAAGACCGAAGTTAGCATAAACGTTATTGCCGAAATGTACGTGATGACCGCCCCAGTTTGAATAAAACGGAGGCTCTATATAACATCCTTCGCCCATTTCTGCAAGCATTTCCTTGAGCATAGCTTCACGCTTCGGAAGCTCAGTAGGTCTTGTGTTATTGAAATCGTAAAGCTTGTCTACATAGCTGAGCTGTTCTTCCATAAGCTCATCACCGCTGGGGTAATAAATTTCTCCGCTATGCATTTTTTCTTTTATTTCCTTTAAATCCATAAAGCTCATCCTTTCATTTTGAATACAGGTCAATTTTATTATAAATTCTTAAAAAAAGCAAGTTCTGAAGCTTCTAAATGCTTCAATTTTCGTTGACAAGAGTTTATTAAAGTGGTAATATTAATATGGTATTATGTAATTATAAGGAGAAATGTACAATGAAAGCATATAAATTCTGGTTTTGCACAGGTTCACAGGATCTTTACGGTGATGAGTGCTTAAGACATGTTGCTGAACATTCACAGATTATTGTTGAAGAACTCAATAAAAGCGGTGTGCTTCCCTTTGAAATTGTGTGGAAGCCTACACTTATTACAAACGAGCTTATCAGAAAGACCTTTAATGAAGCTAATATTGATGACGAATGTGCAGGTGTAATCACATGGATGCACACCTTCTCACCTGCAAAATCATGGATTATCGGTCATCAGGAATTCAGAAAGCCTCTTCTTCATTTCAATACTCAGTTCAATATGGAAATCCCTTATGATACAATTGATATGGATTTCATGAACGAAAATCAGTCAGCCCACGGTGACAGAGAATACGCTCACATTCTTTCAAGAATGGGTATTCAGAGAGAAATCGTTGTAGGCCACTTTACAAATGTTGAGGTGCAGAAGAAAATTGCTTCATGGATGCGTACTGCAATCGGTATCATCGAAAGCAGTCATATCCGTGTAATGCGTGTTGCTGATAATATGCGTAATGTTGCCGTTACTGAGGGTGACAAGGTTGAAGCTCAGCTTAAATTCGGTTGGGAAATTGACGCTTATCCCGTAAATGATATTGCTGAGGCAGTAGATGCTGTTTCAATGTCAGATGTAAAGGCTCTTACCGATGAATATTATGACAAATATACTATTCTTCTTGAGGGCAGAGACGCTGCAGAATTCAGACGTCATGTTGAAGCTCAGGCACAGATTGAAATCGGCTTTGAACGTTTCCTCAAGGAAAAGAATTATCAGGCAATTGTAACTCACTTCGATGACCTTGGTGCACTCAAGCAGCTTCCAGGTCTTGCAATTCAGAGACTTATGGAAAAAGGCTACGGCTTCGGCGCAGAAGGCGACTGGAAGGTTGCAGCAATGGTAAGACTTATGAAGCTTATGACCTCAGGTATGAAGGACGCAAAGGGTACTTCAATGCTCGAAGACTATACATATAACCTTGTTCCCGGTAAGGAAGGCATTCTTCAGGCACATATGCTTGAAATCTGTCCCTCAATTGCAGAAGGCGACATCTCAATCAAGTGTAAGCCTCTTTCAATGGGCAGACGTGAAGACCCTGCAAGACTTGTGTTCACAAGCAAAGAGGGTGAGGGTGTTGCAGCTTCACTTGTTGATCTCGGACATCGTTTCCGTCTTATTATCAACGAGGTTGACTGCGTTAAGACGGAAAAGGAAATGCCTTCACTTCCCACAGCAACAAACTTCTGGGTACCCAAGCCTGATTTCTATACAGGTGTTGAAGCGTGGACAATTGCAGGCGGTGCACACCACACAGCATTCTCATATGACCTTACTTCAAAGCAGCTTTGCGACTGGGCAGATGCAATGGGCATTGAATCAGTTGTTATCGGAAAGAACACCAATATCGCTGATTTCAAGCGTGACCTTAAGCTTGGCGAAGTTTACTACAGATGAGGTAAATTATGGATAAAAAACTTTTAATTGAAAGCGGCAGAACTGCTCTCGGTATTGAGTTCGGCTCAACGAGAGTAAAGGCTGTGCTTATCGGTGAGGATTGCGAGGTTATTTCAAGCGGCAGCTATGAATGGGAAAATCAGCTCCTTGACGGCTATTGGACTTATTCTCTCAATGAAATTCATACTGCTCTCAGAACCTGTTACAGCAATCTCAGAAAAGATGTAAACGAAAAATACGGAGCTTCACTTAAAAAAATCGGTGCAATCGGCATTTCAGGTATGATGCACGGTTATATGGCATTTGATAAAAACGGAAAACTCCTCACTCCTTTCAGAACATGGAGAAACACAACCACAGAAAAGGCAAGCGCTGAGCTTACTGAAAAGCTTTCATTCAACATTCCGCAGCGTTGGACCGCTTCACATCTTTATGAAGCAATTATTGACGGTGAAGCACACGTGCCTGAAATTGCATATGTAACAACGCTTGTAGGTTATATACACTATATGCTTACCGGTGTTAATGCGGTGGGTATCGGTGAAGCATCGGGTATTTTCCCCATAGACAGCACAAAAAATGACTATGATGAAAATATGGTGGGAATTTTCGACAGACTGACCGAAGAAAAGGGCTTTACCAAAAAGCTTCGTGAGGTTTTTCCGAAGGTTCTTCTTGCGGGCGAAAATGCAGGCTATCTCACCGAAAAGGGTGTGAATATGCTTGACGAAAGCGGTGAGCTTGAAGCGGGTATTCCCTTTGCTCCCGGTGAAGGCGATGCAGGTACAGGTATGGTTGCCACAAACTCAGTACGGGTAAAGACAGGTAACATTTCTGCAGGTACATCAGTCTTTCTTATGCTTGTGCTTGAAAAGGCGCTTTCAAAGGTTTATCCTGAAATTGATATGGTAACAACTCCGTCAGGCAAGCCTGTTGCAATGGTACACTGTAATAACTGTACAAGCGACATCAATGCGTGGGGCGGAATTTTACACAGCTTTGCTTCTCTTCTCGGAAGTGATGCAAAAAAAGGCAGGGTTTATGACCTTATGTATGAGGCAGCAAGCAAGGCAGACTACGATTGCGGCGGACTTGTAAGCTATAACTACTATTCAGGTGAGCCTGTAACAGGCTTCAAAGAGGGCAGACCTCTTCTTATCAGAACACCTGATTGTAAGTTTACATTTGAAAACTTTATGCTCTGTGAGCTTTATTCGGCAATGGCTACACTCAGAATCGGCTTTGAGCTTCTTAAAGATGAAGAGGTAAGCGTTGAAGAGCTTTACGGACACGGCGGTTTTTATATTTATCCCGGTGTGGGTCAGAGCATTACTGCTGCAGCACTTGACTGTGATGTTTCAGTTATGAAAACTGCAGGTGAAGGCGGACCCTACGGTATGGCACTTCTTGCTCTTTATTCAATTATGGGTGAAGGAAAGACGCTTGAAGATTTCCTCAGAGAAAAAGCATTCCGTGATGCTGAGTGTCTTACAGTAAGTCCCGATGAAGAAAGAAAAAAAGGCTTCAACAGCTTCCTTGAAAGATATAAAGACGGTCTTTCTGCAGAGGCAGAGGCTGTTAAGTCAATAAAATAAAGGAGAAAAACTATGAAAAAAATTATTTCAATTCTGCTCGTGCTGACAATGCTTTTTTCAATGATGGGCATTGTGTCAGCTGCAGCAGGAAGCACAACTTCATTTATTGTTGCGAGTGATGTGCATTACGATTATGAAAAGATTTCAAAGGTTGAACCCAAGCCTGAGCTTCAGCAGAATGAAACTACAGGTGAATATGACATCAATACCGCTTTTATTACTCATGACGGTCTCTATTCACATGTAAGTGCAACGGGTCAGCTTCTTTATGAATCGGGTGCAATTCTTGATGCTTTCCTTAAAGATGCAGGAAAAGCAAGTGCAAAATATGTTATTCTTGCAGGTGACCTTACACAGAGCGGCTCAGCAGATGCAGGAAAAGCAATGGCTGAAAAGCTCAGAAGCTTTGAAGCTTCAACAGGCAAGCAGGTTTATGTTGTTCCTGGTAACCACGATATATTTGGAGTTTCAAAAAATGATTTCGTGAACATTTACAAAGAATTCGGCTTTGCAGAAGCTGCTGACAGAGACAGCAGTTCAATTTCTTACACAGTCGATATCAACGATGATTACAGACTTCTTATGATTGACTCAACAGGCGCTGCAAACGGCGGCTATCAGTTCAATGAAGCAAGAATTAACTGGATCAAGGCTCAGTGCGAAAAGGCTAAGAACGATAAAAAGCATCTTATTGCTGTAATGCACCATAATCTTCTTCAGCACTTCAGCTTTGATTTTATCCACGAGGGCGCTATCGTTGAAAGCTCATGGGGACTTGCTGATCTTTTTGCTGAATATGATGTGAAGTATACCTTCTCAGGTCATACCCACGCTCAGGATATTATGCAGTATAAAGGTAAAAACGGCAATATTATTTATGAAGTTGTAAACGGTGCACTCAATGCATATCCGCTTTCATACAGAGTTGCTGATTTTACTGACAATGAAGTAAAGCTTGATTCAAAGGTTGTTTCTTCGGTAGACACATCAGGCTTTGCCGATATCAAAACAAAGGTTGACGGTGTTGCTGTAAGAGCTATCAGTGATGAAGCTATCAAGGATGCAAATGCTGACTTCAGAGGATATGTTCACGCAGCATTCAGAGCGGGCATCAAAGAACGCTTCAGCTCTCTTCTCCGTACCGATACACTCAAGAGATTCTTAGGAGTAAACTATGAAGACAATCAGGAGGTTGCTCTTATTATCGACAAGATAGGCTCAAAGCTTGAAGATATCGTGAAGATGCCTCTTTATGATAAGGATAAGACCAACCCCATATTCCTCAATCAGAGTGTAACGGTGCCTAATGTTGACAAGTTCAACGGTGATCCTATTCTTGACGAAAACGGCAATCCCACTTATATAGTAAAATACTCTATTGAAGAAATCACAGAAAGCTATGACGGATATATTCCTCCGTCACACTATAAGGATCTTCTTGACGTGCTTGTGCTTCTCTATGAAACTCATGTTTCAGGCGGTGAAGGCTTCACTTATTACAGCGATGAATTTTTCATTGTAATCCACAGCCTTGCAGCTGCACTCAATTACGGACTTTATTCAATTTCAGAAGGCGAGTACGGTATTCTTATCAATTTCATTGCAGGTAAGTTCGGCCATACAATTCTCGGCAAGATTCCTTCAGAAATCTATGCATATATGGCAAAGGGTAAGGAAGGCTTTGAACAGAACATCCTCCTTATGACTTATCTCATTTCACCTCTTATCAAGGATATGGTTTCAGACTCAATTCCTTCAGATAAGAATGTAACCCTCGAAGCGTATAAGGCTTATGAAACTCCTGCACCCGAGCAGCCTGCTCCGGATGAACCGGCAGCACCTGAAGAGCCTAAAGAAGAAAAAAGCGGAATTGCTGCTTTCTTCGATAAAATTGCAGAATTCTTCAGAATGATTTTCAGAATTCTTACATTCCAGGATATATTTGGTTAAAAGCAAAGACTGTCAGTTCGCTGACAGTCTTTTTTCGGTTGCGGCTGAGTTTTCTTATTGACAGAATAGCAGGTAAAGTTTATAATATACTGTGGAGAAATTGTATTTGTTCGGGGAGAATAATATGAGTGATTATGAAGTAAATGCAGACAAGGTTCTTACCTTTGCTCTTGATCTCGGAAAGAGTATGATAAAATGCTCTGCCGAAGTCAACCGTGTTGAAGAAACTGTTATAAGAATATGCCACGCCTACGGAATAAAAAAGGCTCAGGTGTTTTCAATTATCTCTATGATAACTGCAACTGTTATTGAGGATAACGGTAACCCGCACACGCAGACCAGAAGAATTTACGCTTACTCTACAAATTTCGGCAGACTTGAAAAGCTCAATGCTCTGTCACGCAAAATCTGTGCGGAAACACCTGATATAGATGAGGCACGAAAAGAACTCACAGAAATCTGTTCGGATAAAAAAGATTTCAGTGTAAAGGCCTGTCTCGGCAATATTATTGCTGCATCTGCTTTTGCCATCTTTTTTAACGGCACTTTTCTTGATGCTCTTGCAGCTGCTCCTATAGGTCTCATAATTTATCTTATGAACACCTATATAAAAGCAAGGGGCATGAGCAGACTGTTTTTCACAGCGCTGACTTCTGCGATTGCAGGCACACTTGCTTTGTTTTTTGTACGCATAGGCTTCGGTGAAAATCCCGGCACAATTATGATAGGGGATATTATGCTTATAATTCCCGGTCTTATGCTGATAAACTCTGTCAGAGAAATGCTTTGCGGTGATGTAATGTCGGGACTTCTCAGACTGCTTGAGTCTATAATTATCGCGATGTCTATAGCCTGCGGATTTGCAATACCGCTTCTGCTTTCAGGTTATATTTTATAAGGAGGGAGCAAGATGGATTATATTGAAGCTTTAAAAATAATAGTTTCAGGCGCAATCGGCACTCTCGGCTTTTCCCTTCTTTTTAAATCAAATCCGAAAAGAACAGGGTTCAACGCTCTCGGAGGTATGCTGACCTGTATTGTTTATGTAGTGTGCTGTGAAGTCTTCGACCACGAATTTATGCAGAACTTTTTCCCTGCTCTGGCAGCAACGGCTTATGCAGAAATTATGGCAAGAGTACTTAAGGCACCCGCAACGCCCATTCTTGCGTGTTCCATTATTCCTCTTGTCCCCGGCGGAAAGCTCTATTACACAACCTATTACTTTGTTGTGGGTCAGATGGGACTTTTCAAGCATACTCTTACGGAAACGCTGAGAATTGCGGCAGGTCTTGCAGTGGGAATTATTGTGATTTCAGTTATAGTAAATGAATTTAATTCACATAAATTCAAAGCAATTTTAGACATTGATTAATATATTTAAGGAGAGAATAAAATGAATTTCAAAGCAGCTTTGGTAAAGGCATTCAACAAACTTTCGCAGTCAGAAAACACAGGTAAGGTTGTGGACAAAACCGTAACTGAGGGTATGCCTGAATTAATCAGAAGAGCGGCTTCTCAGGGTGCGGTGCTTCTTAAAAATGACGGCACACTTCCCTTTAAAAAAGACGGAACAGTTTCACTCTTCGGCAGAGTGCAGCAGGATTGGTTCTACACAGGCTACGGTTCAGGCGGTGACGTTGTGAAGCCTTATGCAATCAATCTTACAGAAGGCATCAGAAACTGTGAGAGAATTAAGCTGAATGAAACCCTTGCAGGTATTTATGAAAAATGGTGCGGTGAAAATCCTATTGACCACGGTGTATGGGGACACTGGCCGAGATTCTATCCCGAAATGCCTGTTGACAATTCAGTTGTAAAAAATGCAGCAGACAACTCAGATTATGCAGTTGTTGTAATAGGCCGTTCATCAGGTGAGGACAGAGAAAATGTTCTCGAAAAGGGCAGCTACTATATGACAGACGACGAGCTTGCTCTTATCAGAAAGGTGACTTCTGAGTTCGAAAAGACTGTTATTGTTTTCAATATCGGTTGTATGATGGATTTCGGATGGATGGAAGAATTTGGTGAAAAAATAAGTGCAGCCATGATCGTTTGGCAGGGCGGTATGGAAAGCGGAAACGCTGTTGCTGACCTTCTTTCAGGTAAAGCTACTCCTTCAGGTAAGCTTGCTGCAACTGCAGTTAAAAAGTATGAATACTATCCTTGCGCCAATGATTTCGGTGCAAAGGAATATAATAACTACACAGAAGACATCTATGTAGGCTACAGATATTTCGAAACCTTCAGAAAGGATGAGGTTCTTTATCCCTTCGGTCACGGTCTTTCATATACAGAGTTTGAAAAGACCTTTGTTTCGGCAGAGGGTACGGATGACGGCTTCAGCTTTAAATATAAGGTTAAAAATGCAGGTAATTATGAAGGCGCACTTGCAATTCAGGTTTATGTAGAAAAGCCCTGCGGTGTGCTCGGCAATCCTTACCGTGAGCTTGCAGGCTTCAGCAAAACAAAGGTTCTTGCAATCGGTGAGGAAGAAGAGCTTACAATTGAAATATCAATGAGAAGTCTTGCTTCATATGACGAAAGCGGAAAGACAGGCTTCAGGTCAGCTTATGTAATTGAAAAAGGTACATACGGCTTTGCTATGGGTGAAGATGTCCGCTCAGCTGAAACTGTTTATACTTATGAAAACGCTGAAAATACACTTTATGAACAGCTTTCTCAGGTTTCAGCACCGAAGTATGCCTTCAGCAAAATCAAGGCTGAAAAGGGCGAAAACGGCTACGAAATCAAAAAGGAAGCAGTTTACACTTCAAAAACAGATTTAAGAAAAATAATTTCAGACAACCTTCCTGAAAGTGTCGGAATGACAGGTGATAAGGGTATCAAGCTTATTGATGTTAAAAACGGCAAGGCTTCAATGGAGGACTTTGTTGCTCAGCTCAGTCTTAAAGAGCTTGAAGCAATTACCCGCGGCGACTATACAATGAGAAGTAAGCTTGGTGCGCCGGGTAATGCAGGCTGCTTTGCAGGTGTGCTTCCCTCAATGAGAAGCAAGGGTATTCCTGCGGTTACAACAACTGACGGCCCTTCAGGTCTTCGTCTTTCAGCAAGCTGCTCACTTATTCCTATCGGTACTCTTCTCAGCAGCAGCTTTGATACAAAGCTTGTTGAAGAGCTTCTCACAGCAATCGGTAAGGAAATGCTTGTCAAAGGCAGTGACATTATCCTTGCTCCCGGTATGAATATTCACAGAACACCTCTTTGCGGACGTAACTTTGAATATTTCTCAGAAGATCCCATACTCAGCGGCAAGATTGCAGCAGCCTATGTAAGAGGTATTCAGAAAAACGGCACTTCAGCTTGTCCTAAGCACTATGCTTGTAACAACCAGGAATATAACCGTTGCAAGAATGACTCAAGACTTTCAGAAAGAGCACTCCGTGAAATTTATCTCAGAGGCTTTGAAATCTGTGTGAAAGAAGCTAAACCGCAGAATATTATGACTTCATACAACAAGATAAACGGTGTATGGGGACATTATAACTATGAACTCTGCACTACCATTCTCAGAGGAGAATGGGGTTATGAGGGCAATGTTATGACAGACTGGTGGATGCAGGATTCAAACAGCCCTGAATTCCCTGCTATGAAGAATCAGGCTTACAGAGTCCGTGCTCAGGTTGACGTGCTTATGCCCGGCGGAGCTTCAAGACTTCCCTTAAGAATCTCAGACGGCACACTTCTTAAAACCTATGGCAAGGATGAAGGTATCACTCTTGGTGAAATGCAGAGAAGTGCAATGAATGTTCTTCGCTTTGCAATGAATTCACCCGCAATGAACAGACTTAATAAGTAAAAGGAGAAAAGAAAAATGCCTTTTATCAACACAAAAACATCAATAGAAATTACCAAAGAGCAGGAGCTTCTGCTCAAAGAAAAAATGGGTACGGCTATACGACATATCGGCAAAAGCGAAAGCTGGCTTATGCTTAACTTCGATGACAATTGCCGTATGTATTTTAAGGGTGACAATAAAGAGCCGATGGCAATGGTTGAAATTGCTCTTTTCGGAAAAGCAAGCGACAGTCAGTACGATGCACTCACAGAAGAGCTGACGAAAGAAATTGCAACAATTCTTGACATAGCTCCCTCGAATATCTATATAAAATATGACGAGGTAAAGCATTGGGGATATAACGGGTTCAATTTCTGATTGCAAGGTCTTGCAATTTTCCGCTTTTACTGTTAGAATGTAGAAAATAAAAAGAATCAGGAGACGGAATATGGGTAGTGATGCTATCTATTATAAGCCGACCTTCAGCAACATTTCAGAAGAGAAGAGAAGAAAAATTCTTACGGTTGCAGTGGGTGAGTTTGCAAACAATGGCTTCAACAATGCTAACATCAACACAATTGCGAAAAAGGCAGAGGTAAGTGTAGGTTCGCTTTATAAATACTTTGACACTAAAACCGATCTTTTTCTCACCAGTGTGAATTACGGAATCAACAATCTTGAAGCGGTTCTTGAGTCTGTGATAAATTCCGCTGAGGATGTGATGGTAAAGCTTGAAAAGCTCATCAGAATCGCAATTGAATTTTCACGAAAAAGCAGTGTGCTGATAAAACTATATAACGAGTTTACGGGTGAAAATGATCCTGAGCTTGCAAAACTGATTGCAAGAAATATGGAAACTCTTACTGCGGCGGCATACAAGAGAGCAATTATTGAAGGCCAGGTAAACGGTGAAATCAGAACGGATATCGATCCCGGAATGGCTGCTTATCTTGTTGACAACATTCTTATCAATGTTCAGTTTTCTTATGCCTGCGATTATTACTCAGAAAGATACAGAATCTACGCAGGAGAGGATATTTTTGAAAAGGATGAATTTGTAATTGAAAATATCCTTCGTTTCATTAAAGCGGCACTTAAAATGAATGAAATTATATAAACCTTGAAAGGAAGAAAAAAATGAAGAAATATGCACTTGCTTATGACATCGGAACAACAGGCGTAAAAACCTGTCTTTTCGAAATTGAAAAGGAAATTACACTTATCGGCGCTGCAAGCCAGGGTTATGAGCTTTATGTTTTCCCTGACGGCGGTGCAGAGCAGGATCCCGACGAATGGTGGGCTGCTATGATAAGCACCACCAAAAAGGTAATTGATGAAGCAAAGGTAAGTCCTGATGTAATTGACGGTATCTCATTCTGCTCACAGATGCAGGGCCTTGTTCTTGTTGACAAAGACGGTATGCCCGTAAGAAGAGCAATGAGCTATATGGACCAGAGAGCAAGAAAAGAACTCAAGGAAAATATGGCTTACGGTGTTCAGGTTGCAGGCGGTAACGTTGTAAAGGTGCTTAAGTCACTTGCAATTACCGGTGCAGCTTCACTCAGCGTAAAAGACCCCGTTTATAAATATCTCTGGGTAAAGGGCAATGAGCCTGAAAACTTCAGAAATGTACATAAATGGCTTGACGTTAAGGAATCACTTATCGCAAGAATGACAGGCGAGTTCATTATGACAGAGGACTCAGCTTTTGCTACACTTATCTATGATATCAAAAAGAAGTGCTGGAGCCCTGAAATGTGCAAGATGTTCGGTGTTAATAGAGATCACCTTGCAAATATTATCAAGTCAACAGACAAGGTTGGCGGCCTTACAGAAAAGGCAGCTGCAGAGCTTGGTCTTAAGCCCGGAACAATGGTATTCGGCGGCGGTGGTGACGCTTCACTTATCGGTGTCGGTGCAGGCTCAGTTGGTCTTCGTGACACACATGTTTATGTCGGCACATCAGGCTGGGTTTCAACTGTTGTTGACAAGAGCCTTGCTGATACAAGCGCTATGATTGCTGCAACCGTTGGCGCACGTCCCGGCTACTACAACTACTTTGCAGAGCTTGAAACTGCAGGTAAGTGTCTCGAATGGGTTAAGGATCATCTTGCGCTTGACGAAATCGGCATCTATCTCAAGAAAACTGACGTTGCCGAAGATATGGAAAGCCAGTACACAAGCCTTTATCAGTATATGTCAGCTGTTACAGAGCAGGTTCCGGCAGGTTCAAACGGTGTAATCTTCACGCCCTGGCTTCACGGTAACCGTTGTCCCTTCGAAGATCCAAATGCAAGAGCAATGTTCTTCAACATCAGCCTTGAAACAGGCAAGAGTGAGCTTATCAGAGCTGTTGCAGAAGGCGTTTGTATGCACCTTCGCTGGTTCCTTGAAACAATTGAAAAGAAGACCGAAACATCACAGATTATCCGTTTTGTAGGCGGCGGTGCTCTTGCAGATTCAACAAGCCAGATTCTTGCTGACTGCACAGGCAGAACCGTTGAAACAGTACCCAGTCCTCAGAATGTAGGTGCAGTTGGTGCTGCAGTTGTAATCGCAGTTGGCCTCGGCGTAATCGACAGCATCGATGATGCAGGCAAGCTTATCAAGGCTGACAAAATCTTCAAGCCCAACCCTGCAAACAAGGCTGCTTACGACAAGAACTTCAAGGCTTACAAAGAGCTTTACAAGGCAAACAAAGAACTTTTTGCAATACTTAACGGTTGATTTTTATAAAGGGACTCATGCAGTCCCTTTATTTTTTGTTTACAAAACTTGACCTTTTACTATAATTGTTGTATAATGATTCAATGTAGTTTTATTACAAATATAATTTAACCCCCGAAAGGAGACATATCCGAGATGGATGACCCTGGAAGTATTATCTTTCAAATTGTTTTACTGTTCGTACTTATTTTAGTCAACGCCTTTTTCGCAATGAGCGAAATTGCAATCATTTCTCTTAACGACAATATGGTTGAGAAAATGGCAGAGGAAGGCAACAAAAAGGCAAAGCAGATTATGAAGCTTACTGAAAATCCCAGTAACTTTCTTTCTACTATTCAGATTGGTGTAACCCTTGCAGGCTTTCTTACTTCTGCAAGTGCATCAACAACCTTTGCCGATATGCTGACTGATGCCGTTACGGCAAAATTCCCGGCAGCACCCGAAGGAATTATCGGCGGTGTTTCCGTTGTGCTTATTACGGTGATTATGTCATACTTCTCACTTGTTCTCGGTGAGCTTGCACCTAAGAGAATGGCTATGCAGAAGCCTGAGCAGATTGCTTATAAGGTTGTACCCGTGCTTCTTGTTGTAAAGAAATTCACATCACCCTTTGTAAAAATTCTTTCTCTTTCAACCAATGCAGTTGTGCGTCTTTTCGGCTTTGATCCCAACGCTGACGAAGAAAGTGTAACCGAGGAAGAAATCAGAATGATGGTTGATGTGGGTGAAGAAAAAGGTGTAATCGAAAATCTTCAGAAGGAAATGATAAATAACATCTTCGAGTTTGATGATATTGACGTTTCCGATATTATGACACACAGAACAGATATGGTCGCTGTTGAGGATACTGATACTCTGAAGGATGTTGTTGACCTTTCAATTGAACACGGATATTCAAGAATTCCCGTGTATCACGAAGATCAGGATAACATAATCGGTATTGTATATATCAAAGACCTTCTTAAATATATTTCGTCGGACAACTTCCCTGAAAGTGACAGCCCCAAGGATTATATGCGTGACGCATATTATGTTCCCTTCAGCAAAAACTGCGGAAGCCTTTTCGATGAAATGACAGAAAAGCGTGTTCAGATGGCTGTTGTTGTTGACGAATACGGCGGCACCGCAGGTATTGTAACTCTTGAAGACCTTATTGAAGCTATCGTTGGTAACATTCAGGATGAATATGACAACGAGGAAGAAGAAATTGTTGAAGAAAGCGAAAACATCTTCACAATTGACGGAACCGCATATATCGAAGAAGTTAATGAGCTTGTGAACGATATAATCCCCGAAGGTGATTATGACACTCTCGGCGGCTTCCTTATCAGCAATCTCGGCTTTCTTCCCAAAGACGAGGACAAAAACGAGCTTCAGTTTGAAAACCTTAAGTTTACAATTCTCAACGTTGAAGAGCGTCGCATAGGCAAAGTCAGAGTTGAAATTGAACCTAAAATTGAAACAGAAGAATAAACTTAAATCCCTGAGGTCAGCCTCAGGGATTTGCTTATTATAATTATAAATCTTTATTTAAGCGGTAAAGTTACGGTGAATGTTGTACCTTTTCCGATTTCGCTTTCTACAGTGATGTTTCCTTTTGAAATGTCAATAACCCTTTTTACAAGCGCAAGACCTAACCCGTTGCCTTGAGTTGAACGTGATGAATCACCCTGATAGAATTTCTCAAAAATGTGTTCTTTGATGTCGCAGCTCATACCTATGCCGTTGTCGGATACGGTAACAACTGCATACTGATTTTTCTTTTTAAGAGTGAGCAGTATTTTTCCACCTTCTGAATTAAATTTGATTGCGTTTGAGAAAAGATTGTTCCATATATGTGTAAGCAAATCATAATCGGATTTAATCTTAAGATTTTCATCAAGATCAAGCTCTATGCTAAGATTTTTTTCTTCCAGCTGAGCTTCAAAAAACAACATGCATTCGCAGAGCTGTTCGCTGAGGTTGAAAGTCTTTTTATCAGGAAAAATCTGCTGATTTTCAAGCTTGTTAAGCTTCAGTATGTTGGAAACAAGATCTGACAGATTTTTTGTTGTGTCGCAGAGAATTTTCGAATATTCCTGACGTTTTTCTTCGCTGAGGTCGGGTTCCTGAAGCATAGTGGCATAGTTGTGGATAACTGAAAGAGGGGTTTTGAACTCGTGCGAAACATCAGCAATAAAATCGCTCTTCATTGCAGTGTTGCCGTCAAGCTCTTCAGCCATTTTGTTGAAATCCTCCATAATAATGTCAAGCTCGTTACGGAAGCCGAATTTATGTATAGGCTTAATTCGGATTTTGAAGTTGCCGTTTGTGATTTCACGGGTAGCATCGAGAATTTTTTCAAGGGGAATTCCGAAATGAATACGTCTTCTTATGCTGTCGATTACTGCGAAAGACAGGCAAAGAAAAATAATGTTGAGAAGGGTGCTGACAGCTCTTTTGTTGATTGTTTCAATGGGAATGTAAACATTTTCAGAAAACCATGAGGGGTTGAGGAAAAGCAGAAAACTTACTGTAACAACAAACCCGACAACAGCAAATGCGAAAACAAAGCGTTTGAAGGAAAAAAGGCTGTATCTTATGCGCTTGTCTTTTTGCTTGCGTTTCATTTGAACACCGCCTTGTAGCCGAGTCCGTGCACAGTTTTGATTTCAAAATCATTACATTCTGAAAATTTATCTCTCAGCTTTGCCATATAAACGTCAACTGTTCTTGAGCCTGATGAGGTGTCTCTGTCCCAGAATTCCTCCATAAGCTGTGAGCGTGTGAATGTTTTTTGAGGATATGAGAGCAGCTTATAAAGAATGTCAAATTCTCGTGCAGTCATATGTACCTCTTTGCCGTTGATTTTAGTGGTTCGCTCGGTTATGTTCATAGTGAGTGAACCGACAACAAGCTGTTTGTTTGAAGCAATTTTTGCCCTGCGCAAGAGGGCTTCAATTCTGAGTATAAGCTCTTCAAGATCAATGGGCTTTATCATATAGTCATCTATTCCTGTCTGAAAGCTTATACGCTTTGTTGCAAAATCATCACGTGCAGTTATGAAAAGAATCGGAATTTCATTGTCCAGCTTTCTGATTGTTCTTGTAAGCTCAATGCCGTCTGTGCCGGGCATCATAATATCTGAAATAATAAGGTCAAATTTGTTGCTGTAAAGTGATTCTAAGGCAAGATCAGCGTTAAGAACACCGTGAGCCTGAAAGCCGTATCCGTTAAGATAAGAGCAGACACTTTTATTAAGATTTCTGTCGTCTTCAACAACAAGAATTTTGAGCATAAAAACACCGCCTTAAAATGATATTGTGCCTATGATAACATTGTTTTGTTAATGTTTTGTTGCTATTAAAAAAAGACTTTCCGAGAGAGGATAATCTCCCGGAAAGAAATGGACTTTTAGTTTTCGGCACTTGCTCTTCTGATGTAATTTTTGAAGAACACAAGACCTTTTTCCATTGTTGAAATGGGAAGTCTTTCGTTTGTGCCGTGAGCGCAGCGAAGAAGACCGATATCAAGAATAAAGGGAGCGAATCTGTTGATGTTTTCACAGATAGGTTCATAATGGTATGCGTCTGTACCGCCCATTACAAGATAAGGTGCAACAACTGCGTTAGGAAGGATGCCCTTGCAGAGCTCTTCGATAATCTTGAAGCTTCTTGAATCTGTGGGTGAGAATTTTGAAGCTTCCTTAGCGTTGAGAACGTTGATTTCAAGGTCTTTGTTCTTAACAACCTTTCTGATGTGAGCAACAAGGTCGTCCTTTGTTGTTCCGGGCATAGCTCTGAAGTTGATTGTTGCAGAAGCACGCTGAGGAAGAACGTTGGCTGCAGGGCTGCCTTGTGCCATTGTTACGGCTGTTGTTGTTCTTACAAGACAAGCTGCAAAGGGAATCTGCTTGCAGACCTCAAGAAGTGCAGGACGAAGCAGGGGAGCATTACATGAGATAAGTCTTACGGGATAAGTGAATTCTCTTGCAACGGAATCAATAAGCGCTTTCATATTGTCGTTGAAAGCAGCCTTGAACTGATTCGCTTCAATAGCTCTGATTGCCTCAGCAAGCTCACCGAGAGCTGAATGAACGGGAGGCTGTGATGAGTGACCGCCCTTTGCGTTGCACACAATTTCGATGTCTGCATAACCCTTTTCAGCAACACCGATACCGGCAAGAATCTTGTCATTGAGAACACCGGGAATGTTGAGAGGGATAAAGGCACCGCCTTCATCAAGAACACTGTCAAGAGTAATTCCTCTGTTTTTGAGTGTTGTCATAAGGTCGAGAGCGCCGTTTTCGTCGTTGGCAACAACCTCTTCGTTGTCGCCGAAGAGAAGGTAAACGTCTCTTTCAGGCTGAAAACCGTCTTCAAGAAGAGCTTCAACAGCTTCCATAACAGCGATAAGGTGGTTTTTCATATCAACTGCACCACGGCCCCAGACGAATTCACCGTCGTCATAGCCTTCGAATGCGCCGTGTTCCCAATCCTGCTCAGTTCCGCTTGAAACGGGAACAACGTCCTGATGTGAAAGAAGAGCAATGGGAGCAAGGTCGCTTCTCGTACCCTTCCAACAGTAGAGGAGATTTGCGGGAGGAATGATTTCCTTAGTGAGCTTTTCAGCGATAAGAGGATAAGCTTCATCAAGGAATTTGTGGAATTTATTGAATTCGTTCCAATCCACTCTTTCGGTTTCTCTATATGAAATTGTTTTGAACTGAATTGCCTTAGAAAGATTTTTGCGGTATCTGTCAACATCAACTTTTTCTTCGGGAATAGGCTTGATATCAACTTTTTTCGGACGGTAAACAGCTGCGTGAACAGCATTTGCCGCTGCGGCTGCACCTAAAGCAGCAAGTGCGATTTTGGTTTTCTTCTTCATACTGAAACCTCTTTTCAATAAAAATATCCTTATAATTATATACTTATTCTACAAAAAATTCAATAGCAGTAAATTAAAATTATATAATAAGTTTGGTTTGTGTTGACAACAGACTTTTTTAATTGTAAAATGATAAGGCGATATTCTATGAGGAGGGTCATATATGAACGATATTAACAAGCTTTACGACTTATGGAAAGAAAAAGCTGTTTCTGATAAAGACCTTATTGATGAACTTAATGCCATTGAAGGCAAGGAAAATGAAATAGAAGACAGATTTTATCAAAGCCTCACTTTCGGCACTGCGGGTCTTCGTGGTGTAATCGGTGCAGGTACAAACAGAATGAATGTTTACACGGTAAATCAGGCAACTCAGGGACTTGCAACCTTTCTTCTTTCTGAATATGAAAATCCGTCTGTGGCAATTGCTTATGATTCAAGAATCAAGTCGGACCTTTTTGCAAAAAGTGCAGCAGGTGTGCTTGCAGCAAACGGAATTAAGGTGTATATTTATAAGGAGCTTGTGCCTACACCGATGTTGTCATTTGCAGTGAGGGAGCTTAAGTGCAAAAGCGGTATTATTATCACCGCAAGCCATAATCCCGCAGAGTATAACGGTTATAAATGCTATGACCCCGAAGGCTATCAGATGACTGATGAAGCTGCTGAGAAAACCTATGAATTCATTCAGAAAACAGATATGTTCTCAGATGTTAAGACAATGGATTTTGATGAGGGTATAGAAAAGGGAATTATCGAATATATAGCCGATGAGGTTTATGAGAAATTTTACAAGAGAGTTGAAAGCTGCTGTCTTAGCCTTGAGGAATGTAAAAACAGCGGTCTCAAGCTCATATATACACCTCTTAACGGTACAGGTAATAAGCCTGTAAGACGAGTGCTTTCGGATATCGGTATAAAGGATGTAAGAATTGTAAAAGAGCAGGAGAATCCTGACGGAAACTTCCCCACCTGTCCTTATCCCAACCCTGAAATCAGACAGGTGTTTGAATGCGGTCTTATGATGGCGAAAGAAGAGCCTTGCGACCTTCTTCTTGCAACTGACCCTGACTGCGACCGTGTCGGTATTGCAGTAAAGGCAGGGGATGACTACAAGCTTATGACAGGTAACGAGGTGGGTGTGCTTCTTGCCGAATATCTTCTTTCAAGAAGAAAAGAGCTGGGACTCCTTCCCGAAAATCCTGTTGTTGTGAAATCGTTTGTAACAACAAATCTCGTTGATGCCGTTGCAAAAAAATACGGTGCTGAGGTAAAGAGCCTTCTTACAGGCTTCAAATATATCGGTGAATTCGTAACAATGCTTGAAGCAAAGGGCGAAGAAGACAGATTTATTGTGGGTATGGAAGAAAGCTACGGCTATCTTTCAGGTATCCACGCAAGAGATAAGGATGCAGTTGTTGCCTGCGCTCTTATCTGCGAAATGGCAGCTTACTATAAATCAAAAGGCAAGAGCCTTTATGAGGTTATGGAAGATATTTATGCCGAGCACGGAATGTATCTCAATGCACTTGATAACTATGCTTTCAAGGGTTCATCAGGTATGGCAAAAATGGGTGAGATTATGGATAATCTCCGAAATAATCCACCTGAGGAAATTGCAGGTATGAAGGTGCTTTCAGTATCAGACTTTAAGAAGAGTGAAAAAATCTGCAGGGTTACAGGAGAGAAGACAGTTATTGATCTGCCTTCATCAAATGTTCTTTACTTTGCACTTGAAAATTCCTGCGGTGTGATTGTAAGACCTTCAGGCACAGAGCCGAAAATCAAAATTTATTACACAGCCTGTGCAAAAACAAGAGAAGATGCTCAGAAAATCAAGGATATTATGAGCACTGAAATGAAAAAGTTTATGGAATAATCCAAAGGAGAAAGAATAATTATGATGTCAAAAAAGATGATTAAAATTATCTGTATTGTTATGGCGGCACTTATGGTGCTCAGCGTTTTTGCTGTTTGTCTTCAGGTGTTTGCTCTTGAAGGCGGAGAGTGGACTTATGTGCCTGTTACAGGCGATAATGACGGAGATTATATTATTCCCGTAACAATTGCCGTTATCGCTGTGCTTGCAGTAGGTATTTGTCTTGTGTTACCAAAACTCAAGAAAAAATAAAATAAAAACGAGGGGATGTATTTATGAAAAAAACATTGGCGGTTCTGCTTGCTGTGATTATGATTTTCTCAGCTTTAGCAGTATCAGCAGCGGCAGCAAAGGAAGAAAATGAGTGGAAGAAATATCCGCTTATTCTTGTTCCGGGTTACACCTCAACCAGCCTTCATAAGCTTGACGAAAACGGAAATAAGGTTGAAGTATGGGGTGATATTTTAGGAATCATCGGAGGAGGTCTCGGAACAGAAAGTCTCAGTCTTCTTGAACAGCTTGCAAAGAGCCTCAAGGAAAACGATTCATCTTACTTTGCAAAAAGAGTAGGCGAGGGCTTCAACAGAATTTTTGCTGATCTTGCATGTAAAAATGACGGCACCTCAGTCACACCTCTTTATCCTTATGTTGACAAGGCTGAAGAGAACAATTTTGCAGCTCTCAGAGAGGCTTATCCTGACGGTAAGTATCAGCCTGAGCCGGTGTTTGCTGAGCTGTTTGCCGAAAAAATAGGCTATGAAAATATTTATGCTTTTTCCTGCGACTTCAGAATGGGTGCAATTGAGCTTTCAGATAAACTGAGAGGCTATGTTGACGAGGTTCTTGAACACGCAAACAGAAACCGTGCTGAAAAAGACAAGGTAGATAAGGTTAACATCTATGCAATTTCACACGGCGGTCAGATTTCAGGCACTTATCTTACACGTTACGGCCACGAAGGTAAGGTAAACAAAGCTATTCTTACTGTTCCTGCTCTTGGCGGCGCACAGATAGCTTACGACCTTTATAACGGAGAAACTCAGTTCAATGCAGTTGAGCTCATTGCCTTTCTTGAACACGGTATGATGTTTGAAGAAGATTATCATCAGCTTGTTGATACAATTGATCTCGGTATCGGTGATTCGGTTGTAAAAGGCTTTTTCCCTGTTGCACTTGAAACAATTCAGTATTGGGGAAGCATCTGGGATTTCATTCCGCTCAAGCATTATGAAGAAATGAAGGAGCGTTATCTTGATCCCGTTAAGGATGCTGAATTCATTGCAAAAACTGACAAGATGCATTATGAAGTAATGTCACCTGAAGGTAAAGACTACTTCGGCAAGGGCTTTAAGAGAGCTCAGGAAGCAGGTACTGATATTTACATTCTTGCAGGCTATGACTGCAATGTCTTTACAGGCACAGGTGAAAGTGCAGATATGCTCATAACAATTGAATCATCAACAGGCGCAACGGTTGCACCTTACGGCAAACGCTTCAATGACGGTTACATCCAGAAGGTCAACACAGGTCTTTATCAGGTTTCACCGTCAATGACAGTTGACGCTTCAACTGCATATATGCCCTATCATACCTGGTTTATTGAAAATTATTATCACGGTATGACACTTAACGATGATTATACCCGCAGCCTTGCAATGAATCTTCTTTTTACAGATGAAAGCTATGATGTAACAACCATGAAGGGATATTCACAGTTCCATTCAACCAGCAACATCTCACACGGTGTGCACGCTCAGTTCAACAACTGTACTGAGGGATGGCTCACAAAGGATTCTGATGCAATTATCATCAAGAATCTTTCAGCTGAAAAAAATATCCTTGTTATGGGTGTAACTGTGAACGGACTTGACATTTCTTTCCCCTCAAAGCCTGTAAAAATCAAAGCAGGAGAGAGCAAGGAAATTCCTTTCACGGGTGAAATCCCTGATGTAAAGGGCAGAAACTTTGAAGTTACTGTTTCTTATTTCACTCCCACAATTACAATGCTCGGCGAAAGAAAATTTGACTTTACCGTTATGGGAAAAGATCAGATTGTCTATGATGCAAACAATCCTTATGTGGATGCAGATTTTGTTTCAAAGCTTGACAGTGTGATTGATGAAAACACAGATAAGATTCTTGTGAATACAGGTCTTAAGGATTCAGCTTCAATTATTTACAATATGCTCTACGGCATCATCAAAGCAATTTCAGCAGTTGTTAAATTTGTAAAATAATATATTTTAAGTGCCATCGGTTTTCGCTGATGGCACTCTTTTTGATTTTCAGACAGAAATAAAAAGGAATAAAAAAATCAAAAACGCCAACACTAAAACTGACCGCTTCAGCGGTGAAAAAATTTGGAGGTGCTTTTATGCATAACGAAGGCGTAACCTGCTCAGTAAACGAATGTGAATATCACGTTGAATGTAACAAGTGCAGACTCGAAAAGATTGAAGTTACTCACGAAAAAACAAGTGCAGATTCAATGGCTGTACCTCACTTCTGCAAGAGCTACAAGAAAAAGAACTGATTACTTTAAGCAGGCCTCTGATTGTTGAAAATCAGAGGTTACATATTATAAAAAATAAAAAGCTTATGTTTCAGAGGTTTTTAGGTTGGGTTAAGGTTAGCGTTACAAAAGAGCAGAAAGTGTCGCTTTGTTAACAGAAAAATTATAAAATTTACAGTAATATAAAGTTATTTAAAAATTCGGATATGATATAATATAAAAGATAAGGAGTTGATAAAAATGGCAAATTTTATTGAATATGTTGACAAATCTCTTGAAGCTTTTCCCGACACGAAATCACGTTATGAATACAGACAGAAGATTATTTCTGAAATGACGAAAAGGGCAAATGATCTTATAGCCAAGGGTATCAGGGATGATAATGTAATCACTCAGATGATTATAAGTGAGTATCCCGATATTGCAGGTGATTACGGCAAAACCGTGGGTGAAAAAATCAAAAAGAAGAAAACGGTGAGGAATATAAAGGCGGCTGTTGTGGGCGGTGTTTCTTATGTTCTTTTGCTTGTTATGACTTATCTTGGCGTAAGCTTTAAAACAGACAGCTGGGATAAGAGCTGGCTTATAATGGTAATCGGCCTTATTCTGCCTGCTTTTATTGGTATGGTAATGATTGCATTGAAGAAAAAAGGTGAGAGCAAAGGCTTTTCAGCTGTTTCAAGAATTCTTCTTGCTTCATCTTTTATAATCGCTGCAGTTCTTCTTTTCCTCTTCCTTTTCTTTGCTTTAGATATTTCAAAGAGCTGGCTTGTGTTTATTCTTGCGGTTCCTGCGGCGCTTATTGCTGATGCAGCCTTCTCTGTTATTACAAAGCAGAAGTTCAACCTTCTTACCTATATGATTTACATTCCGGTTTGCGCTTCACTTTTATATGTTGCTCTTTGCCTTACAGGTCTTATGTCCTGGCACCCCGGTTGGATGATTATTGTGCTTTCGGTTGTTGCAGACCTTGCACTTCTTCTTGCTGATATGTTTATGAAAAATAAAAATAAAACGGAGGAAGAAACATGGGAGAAAAAATAAAAGCTGAGCTCTGGGATAAGATGCATTATCTTTTCCGTGACTTCAATGACCGTATGGTTCACCTTGATCTTCGATATGATTATGAAATAAATATTGATGCTCTTAAAACCGTGCTTATCTGTATGCTTGAAAAATCACCTGTTCTCCACTCAAGCTTTACCGATAACCATATAAGCCCCTATTGGGAGGTCAAGCCTTATAACATCGATGATGTGCTTACCGTTTCAAGACCTGAAAATGTAGAAGAAACAGTCAGCAAATTTCTCACTCAGTACATACCGCCTGAAAGTGATTTGCAGATTAAGGTTGCAGTTTTCTTCTATGAGGGCAAGAGCGCTCTTTGCATTGTGGAAAACCATATGTGTATGGACGGCGGTGACTTCAAATATTTTGCTAAAACGCTTTGCAAAAACTATAACGATTATGTAGAAAAGGGTATACCTCCTCTTGACATCAAGCAGGGCAGCCGCTCATATGATGAGGTTTATGATGATTTTTCTAAGGGTGAAGAAGAGGCTGCAAAGGGTCTTTTCAAAAACATCTGTGCAAAGGATGACCACAGATTCCCTCTTACAGAGTCCCGTCCTGAAGATAAGTCCTTTATTGCAAAGAGAAAGCTTTCTGAAGAAACCTTTGTTAAAATCAAGAATGTAGGCAAGAAATACGGAGCAACCGTAAACGATATGCTCGTAGCTGCATATTTCTATGCACTTTACGAGCTTGCAGACTATGACCTTTCAGACAGCGTTACAATTTCATGTGCCATTGATCTGAGAAGACATCTCGACAGTGCCGATGATCTCGGACTTACAAATCATACTGCATTTATGCAGTGCAATATCCCTGAACGTGGAAGAGATATTTTTGAGACTCTGAGATATGTTATCAATTCAGCAAATCTCTTCAAAAGCGACCGCTTTATGGGACTTTACGGCTTGCCGCTTCTCAATTTGGGTTACAGTATTCTTCCTCATGCGGCAAGTGAAGAGGTAATCAAAATCGGTTACACCAATCCGCTTCTTGCAATGAGTAATATCGGTATTCTTGAACACGAAAAACTCAGTCTGGAAGGTCACGAGCCTTTTGACGGCTTTATGACAGGTGCTGTTAAATATAAGCCTTATGTACTTCTTTCTGCAACATCTCTCAGAAAAGAAATTACTCTTTCAATGTGCGTAAGAGGAAATGAAGATGACAAGAGAATTGTCGAACGTTTCTTTGATCTCATCGAAAAGAGCGTTGACTTGCTGACAGCTTAAACATTCAATCCATCGCAAGGTTGCGGTGGATTTTATTTTTGCGGTGTTTTTGTTTAAAGTTTCATTGACTGGAAAACTCAATAGGTGTATAATAAACTGAATAACTTTATATTATTGAAGAACGGTGATTATTATGGTATCAAATGAAATGTATGAACTCGGAGCAAAAAGCTCAGTTATCAGAGAAATTTTTGAATTCGGTAAAAAACGTGCAGCTGAAATCGGAAGAGAAAATGTTTACGATTTCAGTCTCGGAAATCCTAGCGTACCGGCACCTGAAAAGGTTAACGAAACAATCCGCAGGCTGACAGAAGAAATGTCACCTTGTGCTCTTCACGGCTATACCTCAGCGGTGGGTGACAACGAAACAAGACAGGCAATTGCTGACGACCTTAACCGTCGTTTCGGCACAGCTTTTTCAATGAACAATTTTTATATGACAGCAGGTGCGGCAGCTTCACTTTGCATCACCTTCAGAGCACTTACAGAAAAGGATGACGAAATCATCATTTTTGCACCTTACTTCCCTGAATATCAGGTGTTCATTACTTCTGCAGGTGCAAAGCCTGTTGAAGTAAAGTGTGATGCAGAAACTCTGCAGATTGACCTTGAAGCATTCAGAAATGCAATCAACAAGAATACAAAGGCGGTTGTTCTCAATTCACCCAATAACCCCTCAGGTGTTGTTACAAGTGAAGAAACCATAAAGGCTATGACAGAAATTCTCCGTGAAAAGGAAAAAGAATACGGCAAAAGCATTTTCCTTATTTCTGATGAGCCCTACCGTGAGCTCGTTTACGGTGATGTAAAGGTGCCTTTCCTTACAAAATACTACGATAACACAATTGTATGCTATTCATACAGTAAATCGCTTTCACTTCCCGGTGACAGAATCGGCTACATACTCGTACCGAATGAGGTTGAAAACTTTGAGCTTATCTACAAGGCTGTCTGCGGTGCAGGCAGAGCTCTCGGCTATGTTTGTGCACCGTCACTTATGCAGTTTGTTATAAAAGAATGCACAGGTATGACAAGTGACATTTCAGTTTATAAAAAGAACAGAGATATTCTTGTGAATGCTTTCACAGAATATGGCTTCAGTCTTGCAAAGCCTGACGGCGCATTTTATCTCTTTATGAAATCTCCTGAAGAAAGCGCTGCCGCTTTCTGCGAAAAAGCAAAGAAGTATGATCTTCTTCTTGTACCCAGTGATTCATTCGGCTTCCCCGGTTATGTGAGACTTTCATATTGCGTTTCAACTGAAATGATTGAGCGTTCACTTCCCTCATTCAGAAAACTTGCAGAGGAATATAATCTCATCTGAGGTGATTTTATGGATAAGCTATTAAAAGCCAGAGAATTTATCAACGAAACAGACAAGGAAATAGCTGTCCTTTTTGAAAAAAGAATGGAGGCAGTACGCCTTGTTGCAGAATATAAAGAGGAGAGAGGTCTTCCTGTTTTTGATGCAGAAAGAGAAAATTTTGTGATTGAAAATAATCTCCGATACATAAACGATGAGAACATCAGGGGGGATTATCTGCATTTTCTCAAAGAGACAATGAATATTTCAAAACGCTTTCAGAACAGCCTTATAAATAAAGATAAAACAGGTATTATCACTGTAAATCTCGGTGAAAATTCTTATGAAATCGTACTTCAGAGAGGTTCTCTCAAAAGAGTTGGTGAACTTCTGGATATTTCAAAAGACAGAAAAGTTCTTGTTGTAACCGATTCAGGCGTGCCTGAGGAGTATGCAAAAACTGTAGCGTCATTCTGGCGTGGTGCATCAGTTTTCACTGTTCCTCAAGGTGAGGCTAATAAGAATTTTGAAGTGTACATAAGCATCTGTCAGAAACTTCTGGAGCTTTCATTCACAAGAAAAGACTGTGTAGTTGCTGTCGGCGGTGGTGTTGTAGGAGATCTGGCAGGTTTTGCGGCATCGACTTATATGCGTGGAATTGATTTTTACAATATACCTACTACACTTCTCTCTCAGGTTGATTCCTCAGTTGGCGGAAAAACAGGGATCGATTTCGGTGAATATAAAAACATTATCGGAACTTTTTATCAGCCGAAAAAGGTTATTATTGACCCTGATGTGCTTTCCACTCTTCCTGAAAGACATCTCAGAAACGGTTTTGCCGAAAGCATTAAAATGGGACTTACAAGCGATAAAGAGCTTTTTGAAATTTTCAAAAAGAAAGATTACCTTTTATATATTGATGAAATAATCGAACGCTCACTTAAGGTGAAGCGTTATGTGGTTGAAAACGATGAAAAAGAAGCAGGCCTTCGCAAGGTGCTGAATTTCGGCCACACTATCGGACACGCAATTGAAAGCACTGCACTTCCTGAGCTTTATCACGGTGAATATGTAGCTGTCGGAATGACTTATATGTGTTCTGAGAAAGTGAAAAGAGAGCTTTGTGAAGTGCTCAGAAATGTGGGACTTCCCACAGAATATCAGGGCGACAGAAAGAAAATTTTTGAGGCTCTTACCCACGATAAAAAAAGCGAAGGTAAAGAGATATCAGTAGTTAAATGTGACAATGCAGGTTCCTTCCACTTTGAAAAAATGACGGCAAAGGAACTGAGTGACCTTATATAAGAAGGTGAAAAAATGAAAAATACATTCGGAAACAATATGACAGTTACGCTTTTCGGTGAAAGCCACGGAGAAGCCATAGGCTGTGTGATTGACGGAATCAGTCCCGGAATTAAAGTTGACGAAGAATTCATTGCCTTTCAGATGGAAAAGCGGAAAGGTATAAGCAGTATATCAACAAAAAGACGTGAAGCTGACAAGGTGAGAATTCTTTCAGGTGTTTTTGAAGGCAGAACAACAGGCACTCCAATCTGCCTGATGATCGAAAACAGTGACACAAAAAGTAAAGACTACGGCAAAACTAAAAATATAGCAAGACCGGGACACGCAGATTATACTGCAGAGTGTAAATACCACGGCTTTCAGGACTACCGTGGCGGCGGACATTTTTCAGGCAGACTGACAGCTCTGCTTGTTGCCGCAGGTGCAATTGCAATTTCTGCTCTTAAAGAAAAAGGAATAACAATCGGTACGCACATTTCAAAATGCGGTGATATATGCGACAGAAGCTTCGGAAGCTACGGTGAAGATTTTGAGCTTCTTGACTCTGCAGAATTTCCTATGCTTTGCAAAGAAGCTGCTGAAAAAGCTGTCAGATATATCGAAGCTGTTGCTGCAGAAGGTGACAGTGTGGGAGGAATTCTTGAAACTGCAGTTGTCGGTATGCCATCAGGTGTTGGTGAGCCATGGTTTGATACGGTGGAAGGTATGCTTTCCCATGCACTTTTCTCAATACCTGCAGTCAAGGGCGTAGAGTTCGGAGCAGGCTTCGGCTTCGGCAATATGAAAGGCAGCGAGGCTAACGACAAACTGAGAACAGAAAACGGTGAGATTGTTACTCTTACCAATAATAACGGGGGAATAAACGGTGGTATTACAAACGGAATGCCCATTGTTTTCTCCTGTGCAGTAAAGCCCACGCCATCAATCTATAAGCCTCAGCAGAGTGTGAATTTCAAAACCAATGAAGAAGTCCTTCTGCAGATTGAAGGCAGACATGATCCTGCAATTATTCACAGAGCCAGAGTTGTTGTTGACAGTATAACTGCACTGACTCTTTGTGACCTGCTTACAGGCAGATACGGAACCGATTATTTCAAAGGAGAATAAAAATGAAATACGGTCTTATAGGCGGAAAATTGGGTCATAGCTTTTCAAAGATTATCCACGAAAAAATCAGTGATATCGAATATGAACTCAAAGAGCTTTCGGAACAAGAGCTTGAAGCTTTTATGAAAGAAAAAGCTTTTAGGGGTATCAATGTAACTATACCGTATAAAACAAAGGTAATTCCTTATCTTGACTATATAGATGAAGCAGCTGAAAAAATCGGAGCGGTGAACACAATTGTTCACCGTGACGGAAAGCTTTACGGCTATAACACCGATTTTGACGGAATGAAAATGCTTATTGAAAAAAGCGGTTTTGTTTATAAAAACAAAAAGGTGCTGATTCTCGGAACAGGCGGTACAGCCAGAACAGCAAGAGCTGTTGCTGAATTTCTCGGTGCAAAAGCTGTTATCAATGTCGGCAGAACGAAGGGCGTTTCTGAGAATTATACAGATTATGATAATGTATACACGCTTCACGGTGATGCTGATTATATAATTAATACAACACCTCTCGGAATGTATCCTGACTGCGAAAGTTATGCTGTTGATGTGTCGGCTTTTTCGAAGCTTCAGGGTGTGTTTGATGCGGTTTATAATCCACTCAGAACCCGACTCTGTCAAAAGGTTGAGGCGTGCGGTGTGAAAAGCACAGCGGGACTTTATATGCTTGTTGCTCAGGCAGTGCTTTCTTCACAATTGTTTATGGGAGAAAATCCTGAAACCGAAAAAATTACCGATGAGGTATTCTACGAAATTTTAAGAGAAAAGCAAAACATTGTTCTTATCGGTATGCCCGGAAGCGGAAAGACAACGGTAGGAAAAGCTCTCTCGGAAAGAACTGAAAAAGTTTTTGTTGACACAGATGATCTCATCAAAGAAAAATACGGTGACATAAGCGCTATCTTCAGAAACTACGGAGAAGATTATTTCCGTGACATAGAAGAAGAGATAGTAAAAAAAGCTGCTTCTGAAAGCGGTTGTGTCATAGCAACGGGCGGAGGAGCAATTCTCAGAAAAGATAATATACTTCGTCTCAGACAGAACGGAAAAGTATTTTTCCTTGACAGACCTCTTGAAGATATTCTTCCTACAGATGACAGACCTCTTTCAAGGGACAGAGAAACGCTGCAGAAAAGATACAATGAACGATACGGAATATATAAAGCAGCGGCAGATGAAATTATTTCAGTTGACGGTAGTATTGATGATACTGTCAGAAAAATTATGGAGCTGATTTAATGAAAGTTTTAGTTATCAACGGGCCTAATCTCAATATGCTGGGTATAAGGGAGCCTGACCATTACGGCAAGGAAACCTATGGTGATCTTGTAAATAAAATTGAAAAATACTGCAAAGAAAAGAATATTTGTTGTGAATGCTATCAGAGTAACCATGAAGGCTGTCTTGTGGATAAAATTCAGGAAGCTTACGGAAAGTATGACGGTATCGTTATCAATCCGGGCGCATACACACATACAAGCATCGCAATACTTGATGCAGTAAAATCCGTTATGATTCCAACTGTTGAAGTGCACATTTCAAAGGTGGAGGAAAGAGAAGATTTCCGTCAGATAAGCTATATAAGAAAGGCTTGTGTCAGAACAATCACAGGTCTTGGTACAGACGGATATTTAAGAGCAATTGATTTTCTTGAAGAAGTGATAAAATGAAAGCTATAATCAGACCTTCGGTTTTGTCGGGTGAAATAAAAGCACCGCCATCAAAAAGTATGGCACACAGACTGCTGATTTCTGCAGGACTTGCCGATGGTAAAAGCATAATAAAAAATGTGGATTTTTCCGAAGATATTCTTGCAACCCTTGACTGTCTCAGTACTATGGGAGCAAAAATTGAAAGGGAAGAAAGCATAGTAACAATAACAGGAACCACACCGTTTATCAGCGCTGAAAAAGAATTTTCAGCAAGGGAAAGCGGAAGTACACTCAGATTCTTTATCCCGATTTTGCTGCTATCAAAAAGAGAGCAGACCTTTACAGGCTATGGAAGGCTTATGGAAAGACCGATGTCTGTCTATGAAGAAATCTGTAATGAAAAGGGGCTTCTTTTCAGTCAGCAGAGCGGAAAGATTAAGCTGTGCGGAAAGCTCAGTGCAGGGAAATTTACCGTAAGAGGTGACATCAGCAGTCAGTTTGTAAGCGGTCTTCTCTTTGCTCTTCCGTTTTGTGAAGAAGACAGCACAATTGAGCTTATGCCTCCCGTTGAAAGCAGAAGCTATATCAATATGACAATTGATGCAATGAAAAGCTTCGGCGTAAATGCAGAGTGGAAGAGTGAAACTGAAATTTACATAAAAGGTAACCAGCAGTATAAAAGTCAGACGCTCACAGTTGAAGGGGATTACTCCAATGCAGCGTTTATTGAAGCGTTTAATCTTTTCGGCTCAGAAGTAGCGGTGAAAAACCTTGACGATGATTCTCTGCAGGGCGATAAGATTTATAAAAAATACTTTTCAGAGTTGAGTTCAGGTGCACCGATACTCGATGTCAGTAACTGTCCTGACCTTGCACCTGTGCTGATGACACTTGCTGCTATGAAAAACGGAGCAACTCTCACAGGCACAAAACGACTTGAAATAAAAGAGAGTGACCGTGCTGAAACTATGAAAGATGAGCTTTCAAAATTCGGCGCAGACATAACTGTAAATGAAGACTCTGTAATTATAAGAAAAACTGATCTTTATACACCGACAGAAAAGCTGAGCGGTCACAATGACCACAGGGTTGTAATGGCACTTTCCGTGATTTCCTCGATTCTCGGCGGAGAAATTGAAGGGGTGGAAACAGTCAGCAAAAGCTATCCTGACTTTTTTTCGGTTCTGAAGAAACTTGGGGCAAAAATTGAACTTAACAGATAATGAAAAGGCATTGGTGAAATTTAAATGAATATGGATTTCGTATGCAAACTGCCTATTCCTAAGGACATAAAAGAGGAATATCCCTTGAGTGAAAAGGCGGCAGAAATAAAACTTAACAGGGACAGAAAAATCAGAGAAGTTTTTGAAGGCAGATCAAGAAAGCTTATTCTGGTGGTAGGACCTTGCTCGGCAGACAGTGAAGAAGCAGTAATGGATTATGTTGAACGTCTTGCTATTCTTCAGGAGAAGGTAAGTGATAAGCTTATCCTTATTCCGAGAATTTATACCAATAAGCCCAGATCAACGGGTGAAGGCTATATGGGTATGCTTCATCAGCCTGATCCTAACAGAGGCGCTGACCTTATAAAGGGGATTGTTGCAAGCAGAAAGCTTCATATGAGAGCTATCAATGAAACCGGACTTTCAGCAGCTGATGAAATGCTTTATCCTGAAAATCACCGATATCTTTCAGATCTTCTCTCTTATGTTGCTGTGGGGGCGAGAAGCACGGAAAATCAACAGCACAGACTGACTGCAAGCGGACTGAATATCCCGGTCGGGATGAAAAATCCTATGGGCGGCGACCTCAATGTAATGGTTAACTCCATAGTTTCTGCACGCCACTGTCACGACTTTATTTACAGAGGTTGGGAGGTTCATTCTTTCGGAAATGATCTTACTCACGGAATACTGAGAGGTTATGCTAACGACAAGGGAGAGACTGTTCCGAATTACAGCTATAATGATCTTGCGTCACTTTGCAATATCTGCAGCGAAAGAGCATTGGTAAACCCGGCGCTACTTGTAGATACAAACCATGGAAATTCAGGTAAGGATCCTGAAAAGCAGCCTGAAATAGCAAAGGAAGTTCTGCGTTCCTGCAGAAAAAGCGCAGATATCAATAAGCTTGTAAAAGGCCTTATGATTGAAAGCTATATAGAAGACGGTGCACAGAAAATAGGAGAGGGAATATACGGAAAGAGTATCACCGATCCGTGCCTTGGCTGGAAAAAAACAGAAAAGCTGATTTATGAAATTGCAGATATATATTAAGATGAAGCGCCTTTGTGTTTTGCAACACAAAGGCGTTATCTGTAGATTTTTCTAAAATTATTAAAATATTGTTTATATCTTCACATAAAGCGCATAGTATAATGTAGAAAAAGATTCGGAGGTATAGACTATGGATACATTTTCAGTGCTGATATTCAGGTTGGAATCATATATCCTGAGACTCAAATTAATATACTCATATATCTTCAGATTCTTTTTGCCTCCTGTAACGGAAGAGGATGAAAAGGATAACGGAATCTTCGATAACGGACCTGATAATGTCCACCTTTAAAAAATCTGATTTTTTTCAAAAAAATTGAAAAATGATATTGACAAATCATAATCTTTTTGGTATAGTATACAAGTCGTCAACGAGATGACACCCAGATGTGGGAGCATAGCTCAGCTGGGAGAGCATCTGCCTTACAAGCAGAGGGTCACAGGTTCGAGCCCTGTTGTTCCCACCACATTTGGCCCGGTAGTTCAGTTGGTTAGAACGCTAGCCTGTCACGCTAGAGGTCGACGGTTCGAGCCCGTTCCGGGTCGCCAATTTAATATGCGGATGTAGCTCATCTGGTAGAGCGCCACCTTGCCAAGGTGGAGGTAGCGAGTTCGAGCCTCGTCATCCGCTCCATATGGTACCATAGCCAAGTGGTAAGGCCACGGTCTGCAAAACCGTTATTCCCCAGTTCAAATCTGGGTGGTACCTCCATGTGAATGACATCCCAAATCCGAACTAATGCGGTTCGATTGAGATGTCATTTTATTTTTATAAACTTAGTAGGGAAGAGGCTTTACGGCACTTCCTTATTTTAATTTTAATCGAACCATTAAATTCGAAAAATGTCAAAATCTGTGTTGAAAAACTGAAATTGCAAGAAAAACGAACCATACTGGTTCGATTTTTTTATGCCTTTTTATGTCTGTTAAAGTACTCGTTTTCTGTATCGTTTGGAGTACGGTTTCTATTGATTTTATGCGGTCTTTTACCATTATAAAATTCTATATACTTATCTATACTTTCTTTAAACTCCTTCTCTGAACGATAGTTGTTTCTATAGAGTTCTTCTGCCTTTAATGATTTGAAGAAAGACTCCATAACGGAATTATCATACGGTGTACCGCTTCTTGATAGGGAGCGAATAATTCCCAGTGTTTTACAAAACTCAATAAAAGTGCGGGATGTATAATTAGCTCCTCTGTCACTGTGGAAGATTAGTCCTTCTATTGGCATACGATCGTAGTATGCTTTGCTAAGAGTTCTCTTGGTTAATTGTGTGCTGTTCTTGCTTGAAATTCCATAGGCGACTACTTTTCTTGCATAAAGGTCAATAATTACACAGATATAATATTTTATATTTTTGAGAGAAAAATATGTAACATCACTAACCCAAGCCTGGTTCGGTTCTGTAGCTACAAATCGCTGAGATAATATATTTTCTTTTCTTTGTTTGTTCATTTCGTAGAGCTTTTTTGATCCACCGCGTATACTGAACCAGCCATTTTCGTGCATAATATCAGCAACCGTCTTTTCGGCAACTACATAACCTCGATTTCTGAGTATGGCATTGATTTTAGCTGCACCAAAAATCTGGTTGCTCTCATTAAAAATTTCTTCGATAATAGGAGTAATTTCATTCTTTTTACGGGCATATGATGTGTTTTCATTTGCATTTCTTAGGATGTGATTGTAATAGCTTCCTTTAGCTACTTTCAGGGCATCACAAAGAAGTGTAATCGAGTAAGATTCAGATAAATCTTTGATAACTTCATATCGTTCATGTAGGGGAGCGTTTACAGGGCAAGGAGACATTTGTAAAACCTCTACCATTTACTCCAACTTTTCACACCGCTGTTTTAGGATCCTGACATCTGTCATATTTATCGGTTTTCGTTTTGTTGTATTATCAGCATTTAACCACGAGTACAGGGTGCTTTTAGAAATACCTGTATTTTTACAAATACTAGATAATGTTTCGCCTGAACGATACCGTGATACAATTTCCTTTTTCTGTTCTTCTGAATAGTTTTTTCTCATATTATGAGCCTCCTGAAAAAATTTTAGACCCAATAATACTACATTTTTTGAAAAAAGTGAACACAGTTATACAGCTATACTAACTGTAATACGATTAGTTTTGTCATAAAATTTACACAGAAACAATTTTTATAATGCAGTTGCTATTGCTCTTTCTTTGACATAATAAGCTTTTTATGCTACTATAGTAGCGGTGATATTATGATAACATTCAAATGGAATGATATGAATTTTAATCTTGTGCAGTACGGTAGAGGTGTATTCAGAAATGATATGCCCGGTCACAGTCACTCTAAAAATAGCTATGAGCTTCATTATATCATTGACGGCGAGGGTGTACTGACGACGGACAGCAAGACTTATCCTCTTTCAAAGGGTAACTTCTTTGTCACGGGACCTAATGTGTACCATCAGCAGTCAACTAACCCCGAAAAGCCTCTGACGGAGATTTATCTGTACCTTCAGGTATCGGAAAAGAAAAACAACGATGTCCTTGTTTCATCCTTTCTCAATACTCATTTCTGCTTTATTGAAGAAACTGATTTCGGATATATCTTCGATGAAATTCTCTCTGAATGTGACGGGGCGAAATTCGGTTATGTAAGTGCAACAGCTGCATTGCTTCAACTTCTTCTGACCAAAATAACAAGAGCTTATGTACCGCATCTAAGCCGTATGACAAAGGTTGCGGATACCATAAATGACAGATGCTTTTTTATGATTGAACATACTTTTATCACTAATCCATCTGTAACTCTGCGTGAGCTTTCGGACACCATAGGACTTTGCGAAAGACAGACTCAGAGACTGCTGAAAAAATATTACGGCAAAACCTTCCGTGAAAAGAAAGCAGAGGCCGCAAAAAAGTAAAATTTTACTCCCGAGGTTTTTAATCTCGGGAGTTTGATGTTTAATAGAATAATTTTGCATATACATCAAAGTTGTCATTTATACCGGCATTGTCTTTGATGGCATCAATAACAGGGTTCCATTTCTTATCAACATACATTGTTTTATCTTTATATTCATTATGACCGACAAGGTGCATATTTACGCCGTAGGCATTTTCAAGTACATTATACTTTACTGTATATCCTTCGGTTTTTTCGTCCATGTATATGCCGCTTGTGCCGTAGTCTGCCCACTCGGGAAGCACAATATCGTGAATGTAGTTACCGCTCATTTCTGAGTCGGGCTGTTTTGAAAGAGTGTAAATACCGCCGGCATCACAAAGAATCTGACTTGTGTGATGTATTTCATTGTTAAGTATACGGTTGTTTTTCATTGCATTATCTGCATTTGACCATCCGAAGCCTACTGATATGCCTGTGTACGGTGCATAGGATACTTCATTATTTGCAATAAGAATATCTCTTGGATAGCCTGCACAAATACCAACTGAGCTTTCATAGTCGGTACCTATATGCATAACACGGTTGTTTACTATTCTGTCACCTGTGCAAATATCGGACTCATCTTCAGGATTATATACAACGTGAATATCCGTATTTTCATCAACAACGAATTTACCTATCATTATTCCGTTACCGCTGATATTCTGAATAAGATTATCCTGAATAACAGAATTTTTCGTGCCGTAATGTAAATCAATACCTGCAGCGCCCATATTTTCTACGGTGCAGTTTTTCATTGTGAAATTCTCTGTACCTGCAACATATACAGCAGCTGACGGTCTTAAAACCCCCATATCGTTAGTTTTGAAAATGCAGTAATTTGCATACATACCTGCCTGCACATCAACAAGACCCTTCTCACTCGGCAAATTCCATGTGCTGTAACGGAAGGTTATTCCTTCAAAGGAGAGATTTTTAATTTTATCGTTGCCCTGTGATTTTACCGTAACAAGATTTTCAAGTCTCGGAGCGATTACAGATGAGGACTTTATATCTGTATTTTCAGGAACTTTGATGTAAACAGTATCAGTGCTTTCATCCAGATACCATTCATTATCGGTGTCAATAAGCTCGTAAGCGTTTTCGATGTAGTAAACGAAGTCGTGGGTACTCATATGTGAGTAGCCGTCTATATTTGGATGCATACGGTTGAAAATAAGCTTGCTTTCGTTATCCTGAATTCTGATTGAGGTTATGCCATCATTTGTAACAGCAGACTTAACTCTCAGCACATTCTTAACCCAGGCTGTCAGAATGTGAAGCTCAACATCTGTAAGGTTGTTGAAATTCTGAAACTCATTTTCGTTAAGATAGATTTCTCCGTATGCTGCGGGAACAAGTGAATCTTCACCGCCGTAGTTGAGATTTTCAGGAATCATTGTTCCGTCTGCTTTGAATCTTGATGCTCCGACAATTCTTGTCGAAAAATCTGTGTTGCTTCTTGCTCTTGTCATTTTTACGCCGTCAACATATAACTGACGGAAAGTAAAGCCCTCAGGAACCTTTGCAGAATAAATATTCTTTTCGGCATCAAAGAGAGTGAAGTTTCCGATTTCCTGTCCGCCGCTTATAACAGCGTCACCGTTACCGATATATTTCACGTTAAAGCCGTTTGATGCACTGTCCCTTTCGTCAAAGGTGAGAGTATCATAAAGAATATATGTGCCCCCGGCAATATGAACGATGATATTACCTGTCATATTTTTGGTGTTTTTTCTTACTTCTTCCTGAGCTCTTTTTATTGTCAGGAAAGGACTATCCTTGCTGCCGTTGTTGTTATCGTTACCTGATAAACTGACATAGTATTCTGCCATTATATTTTCAGGCTTTATAATTACTCCTGCGAAGTCGATATTACCCGTTACGGTAATAATCAGAGCAATCATAGCGGCAATTATCTTTTTTGCAGTATAAAACATAACATACTTCCTTTCAGTTTGATTTATAAATACATTCTATCACATATTCGCCCAAACAAACACGACACACTTCAAAATAATATGTCGTGTTTGTTTTTGCTTTTCGTGATATTATATTATCGTAAAATATGAAGAGAGGTGTTAATATGTTTATCTTTCAAAAAATCAAAATCTTTATAAACATTATGCTATGCCTGATTATCGGCGTAAACTTCTTCCCCGGTACACTTAATTTGATTAGAGCAGGAGACATTGATATGATTAAAAATGACCACACAAAAGCCTTTGCAACGGAATACACGGAGCTTGTACCCTATGCAAGTAAACACGAGGATACCATAAGCTGGTTTGACGGTATGGTCAGCGGTAACGGTGAAAACGGCGTCACTGTTGCAGGTTCACCTTACAGTGACAGCTATATTTATAACAACATCCATTTCCTTATGCCCTCAAAGGATCCACGACACACTCCCGATGAGGTTACAGGACAGCTTCACGATGCAAGACAGAATGTTATGAACGGCAATGCTGCCTGGGATTGTGACGGCAGACAGTCCACATATTTTTATGCTTACCATCCCTCACACGTCTTGAGAACGGACAGTACCAAGCTTCCCTATTATGACTATATCCGTTGGACGGATTATGAAACTGCAGAGCTTGGTGTCAAGTATACCGACATTCTCGGCAGATGGGAAAGAATTACATTCTCTTCAAGAGAAGATAATGTTACAATAACAAAAATTACAAAGTCAAGCCTAGGTGCAAAAATCAATATGACCATTTCTCTTGCCGACTGCTGGTCTCTCAGAGGCTGGGGTGCAGGCGATGAGAAAAATATGCAGTATAAAAAGCTTGTGGACGAGGATGCTACATATATCGCACAGATTGCCCACTACCCCTCTTATGAAGGCAGTGAGCTTAAGGACGGTGGCTGGTGCGGTTTTACCAAGGTTATCGCCGTGGGCGGTGAAAAGGAAAGAGTAGTTCTCGACAGCACGAACGATAGCGAAAATGTAGCAAAAGAGCAGAATGCTGCTATTAAAATTTCAGGCGCAAGCGAGGTCTACCTCATCACAAAGTCCGACCGTACCTTCGATATGGGTAAGTTTGAGGACTTCAAGGATGCAGAAAGCTACGCTCTTTTAGACGAGCTCAACGCTTATACTACTGCCGTTGCCGAAAAGTACAGCGTTGACGGTAAGTTCAGCTATGATAAGGCACTTGCTCCTCACGCCGAAAAGCATTCTGCACTCTTCAATGCAGTCAAGTTTGACCTTGGCAGTGACGGGTACGAGAACATCGCAAATGAGCATCTCATCTCTTTCCAGCAGAACAGTGAAACTCTTCTTCCAACTCTTGTGGAAAGAGCCTACAATCAGGGCAGATATGCACAGATTTGCTGTGCTGGCTCTACTCATCCACGTCTTTGCGGTATGTGGCAGGGCGAATGGAACAGCGGTTGGAGAGGCATTTACACAATGGACGCCAATGTAAATCTGCAGTCTTCGGGTATGAACACGGGCAATATCTACGATGCAGGTGAAAGCTATATAAAATTTGTACTCAAGCAGATTCCCGACTGGGAAGATAATGCAGCAAAGACTTATGGTATGACCGACGCTATACAGGTACCCGTAAATACCGACGGTGACAGAGCTATGATGGTTGAATACAGCCGCTGGTATCCGTTCCAGTACTGGAATGCAGGTGCTTCCTGGATGCTTCTTCCTATCTATGAATTCTGGCAGTGCTACGGCAACAGAACTATAGACTATAACGGCGAAAGCCTTGATCTTGAGAAAGATGTACTTCTTCCTCTTCTTACAAAACAGGCAAACTTCTGGGAGCAGATTGCAACTCCCGAATACTTCACAGACACTGACGGCAATGCAAGATATGAAGAAGGAAAAACAGAACTCCTTGAAGGAGAGAGATATCTTATCATCCCCTCATATTCACCCGAAAACTATCCTCTCGGTGACTACGATTCAACTATCACAGCTAATGCGACAATGGATATTGCAGCAGCAAGAGATGGTCTGAGAATGACAATCGAAATGGAAAAGGTTGTGAAAGCTGACGGATATGAGGAAAGAATTGCCAAATGGGAAAACCTTATGAAAGTTCTTCCCGAATACAAGTATGATGAAAGCGGCGCTCTGTGTGAGTGGGCGATGAAGGAATATCAGGAAAACAACAAGCACCGTCACATAAGCCACCTTTATCCCGCATGGCCTGCATTCGAAACACAGGATAATCAGGCACTTGTAGATGCCTGCAATCAGGCTATTGCAAACCGTAACAGAGAAAACGAAGGTGAGGATGATATCGCATCTCACGGTTGGGTACACAAGGCACTTGTTGCTGCAAGACTTAAAAATGCCGATTCCTGCTACAACTCCCTTATGGCTCTTATGGCTGACAATATCTATTACACATCAATGATGACCGACCACAATACCCACGACGGTTGGGGCGTATTCTGCACTGACACAAGTATAGGCACAATCGGTATTATCGACGAAATGCTCCTTTACTCCAATGACGGTGTGATTGAAGCATTGCCCGCCCTTCCCGATGAATGGAGTGAAGGCAGTATTGAAGGTCTTCGAGCAAGAACAAATGCAGAGGTTGACCTTGAATGGACTGCTGAAAACGTTACACTCACGATCACAAGTGACAAAGATCAGACTATCAAGGTCAGCGTTTACGGTGGTGAAGAGAAGGATGTAACATTTGCTGAGGGTGAAATAAAGACGATAATATTTGAAAGATAAACAGCAACTGATTATTGAAGCAACCGCCGTGGAGAAATCCCCGGCGGTTGCCGTTACATATTGGCGGTTCTAAAATGCGACGTACTGCCAAACGAAAATCCGTTCACGAAAGTGGGCGGATTTTTGTTTGTATTATTCATTTTTCAATATTCATCATTCATTATTCATTTAGTGCAGAACGGATTTTCAATGAATAATGAATATTGAAGCCGCTTCGCTGATGAATAATTGATGGTAGGACACCCGCACCCGATTGTATTTTTAGATTATGTATGATATAATCATTTTGATAAATAAGGACTTGATTAAGAGGTGATGTTGGTTTGAATTTACTTGTAATTGACGGACAGGGCGGTCAGTTAGGCAGTCAGATTATCAAAGCTGTACGCAATCGTTATAATGACATTCATATTATTTCGGTAGGAACAAATGCTACTGCAACTGCATCAATGATTAAGGCGGGTGCTGATCAGGGAGCAACTGGTGAAAACCCTGTGATTGTTGCATCTCGGAAAGCAGATGTAATTGTAGGACCTGTCGGTATTGTTATTGCTGATGCACTGTTAGGTGAAATTACGCCCAAAATGGCTGTTGCTATAGGTCAGAGTAATGCCGCAAAAATTCTCATTCCTATAAATAAGTGTGAAAATCTGGTTGCTGGTGTGCCAAATCTCACAACAACAGCGCTTATTGATGATACACTTAATAAATTGCAGGAAATTATCAGCAAAAAATGTCTTTAATGCTTGAACTTTATCATTTTCTGTGATATACTTATTTCCAGTTATTCAGAAGAATAATGTGGAACAGAAGTTCTTTTTCATATTTATAAAATTTATTTTTACGATACTATGAAGGTGTTGTTTTCTCAGAAGAGATAACTGCACCTTTTTTGTATGGAAAGGACACTTCTATGAAAAATCAGAAGCTTGTATTAAATCTTTCTCTTTCAGGTATGTTCCTGGCTCTTGCCTATGTGTTGCCGTTTCTTACAGGACAAATTCCTGAAATCGGCTCAATGCTCTGCCCTATGCATATTCCTGTTTTGCTTTGCGGATTTGTTTGTGGAGCACCGTATGGATTGGTTGTAGGATTTATAGCTCCTATGCTTCGTTCTCTCACTCTAGGAATGCCGCCTATTTTCCCGACTGCTACAGCTATGGCTTTTGAACTTGCAGTTTATGGACTTGTGGCAGGTCTTCTCTACAAAGCATTGCCTAAAAAGAAAATTAACATTTACACATCACTTATTGGAACTATGATTGTTGGTCGCATTGTCTGGGGTGTTGTAATGTTCGGTATTATGGGCTTTGATATGACAAGGTTTGGTCTTACAGCTTTCTGGGCAGGGGCAGTAGCAAATGCAATTCCGGGAATTATAGTACAGATTATTCTGATTCCTATGCTTATAATTGTTTTAGAAAAAAGCAAGGCTTATGCCGAATAAAAATCAATAATTAAAACCAACATACAGTAAAATATTTATTTTTTATTACATAAAATGTTTTCTGTTATACAGATACTATAATTCGGTTCAATAATTCCGATTTGTTGAGTTGTTTTAAATTTTAATATAAAAGAGTTGTAAACGAAAAATCCGAGTCAGAAGAAGATTTGGATTTTTTCGTTTAGAAAGCAATGGATAAATGTGTTGAAAAAATATATTTTATTTGGTATAATCAATTCATTGGACTACAAGGAGATATACGAATGAAGAACGATGCAGTAATTATAGCTCTTTCAGGTAAGGGCGGTGTGGGTAAAACCTCTGTTTCCGCTACTATTGTAAAGCTTCTCGTTGAGGCTTATCCCGATAAAAAAATACTTGCTATTGACGCCGATCCTGCTGTGGGTCTTTCAACAGCTTTGGGAATTGATGTCGGAATTACCATTGACGATATCCGCAAGGAAATAGTTTCTGTAGTTGAGGACGGAAATACCAGAGCAGCGATTGAAGTTTTAGGAGATGCAAGATATAAAATTTTTGATGCACTTGTTGAAACTGACGGCTTTGCTTTTATTGCTGTCGGCAGGCCTGAAAGTGCAGGGTGTTATTGCAAAATCAATGCCTACCTCAAGGAGGTTATAAGCCTTCTTTCTGCCGATTTTGATTATGTGGTAATTGACGGTGAGGCGGGCGTTGAGCAGATTAACCGAAGGGTTATGGAGAAGGTAACACATCTTCTTCTTATTACAGATGCAAGCAAAAAGGGTACTCAGGTTATTTCTACAATCAAGAGTGTTGCCGATGAGCTTGTTATGTACAAAAAGCTCGGTGCAATAGTAAACCGTGTGCCTGATGAGAGTGTTATACCTCATATAAATACAAACGGAATTCCTGTTTTATCCTATATAGGAAATGATAAAAATCTGGCAATATATGATATAGAAGGAAAAAATATTACAGAACTTCCTGAAGACTCCAATGTGGTTAAGGGAGTAAGGGAAGCTCTTGAAAAATTAGAAATATTATAAGGAGAAGAAAATGAAGGACTTAAAGCATCTTTATGAATTTGAAAAGCTTTTGCAGGATGCCAATAACGACCTTGTACAAAAAGCTAAAGAGGAAGGCGGTATTGCCCTTGGTTATACCTGCTACCACATTCCTGAGGTTCTGCTTAATTGCGGAAATTGCTTTTCTGTGAGACTTCGTGCGCCACGTACGGGCTCAATGGATATTGCAACCTACTATATGAGTAACTTCCTTTGCGGTTATTCAAAGGCAATTCTCGAACGTGCAATTGAAGGCGGTTACAACTTTCTTAATGCTCTTCTTGCTTCTGAAACCTGTTCAGAAATGAACAGAACTGCTGAGCATTTCGAGCTTCTGAAACTTGTTCCCGAAGAAAAGTTTTTCCTGACTTTTCTTGATATGCCCTTCAAAATTGAGGAACACACGGTAAAACATTATGTAAAGCAGACAAAGGTGAAAATACTTGATAAGCTCAATGAGGTATATGGGGTTGATATTTCTGATGAGGCACTTCTCAAAGCTGTTGAGGAGCACAATGAGGTCTGCCGTCTTATGACAGAAATAGGAAATTACCGTAAAGAGGATAATCCGAGAATCACAGGTTATGAATATCATATTCTTAATCTTGTTACATATTGCTGTCCTAAATCTCTGATTCTCCCTGCTCTTCGTGAGACAGCTGAGGAGCTTAAAACAAGAGAGCCTGATGCCAAAAAGAATTTCAGAGCTAAAATTGTTGTTGTGGGTTCAGAGATGGATGATCCTGAGTTTACATCGCTTATTGAGGACAGCGGAGCTCTGGTTGTTGCTGACAGATATTGCTTCGGAGCACTGCCGGGCAGACAGGAAATCGTCATTAAAGACGGTGAAGATGTGCTTACTCAGATTTGTATGCATTATCTTAAAACAAGTCAGTGCCCCCGTTATATGAGCCATGAAAAGGTTCAGGAACGCCGTGATTATGTCAAGGCGCTTGTTGAAGAATATAACGCAGACGGTGTTATGTACGAGCAGCTGAAATTCTGTGAATATTGGGGGTATGAAAGAGCCCTTGCTTCATATGTTATGACCAATGATTACGGTGTACCTACGGCGGCTGTTGACCGACAGTATACTGCATCAGCTTCAGGACAGCTTCGTACAAGAGTACAGGCTTTCGTTGAAAGTCTTGAAATCAAAAAAATTCAGAAGGAAAGGACGGTGAAGGAAAGTGAATAATTACGGTAAGTTATATAAAGAGCATACTGCTATACTCAAACACAGAGAGTGGCGAGGCTTCAAGGATACGATGTACGATTACTATCGTTGGCTTGTTAACTGGAAAGATATGATAGTAATGGTGCTTAAGGCGCCCGTGTCGACTGTCAAGGGTATCTGGAGATACCGCTGGATGGCTTCATACCTTTCAGCACCTTCCTTTGTTGACCGTCATGTTGCAGGACTCAGAGGAGCTCATCTGAGAATCGCTCATCTTCATTATAATATGATTGTTAAGCATACAACTAAACTTATCAACATTTCCTTGCGTGCAGATGAAAAAATCAATCCCGGTAATAAGCTTTCAAAAAAGATTGTTCTTATGGATGAAATCGTACCGAATGAGGTTTTTACAGGTTTCCCGAATCTTATACCGATGCCCTTGCAGACACTTCCCATCTTCCTTTCATCTATGGTTGACCAGCAGATTACACCTCCGTATCTTGAGGTTGTTGAAAGCTTCGGTGTGCCTGCAGACGTTTGTCCTTTGCCAAGTGCGGAGGCAGGTGTTGCTATCGAAGACGATTATCCGAAAATGGGTTGTTGTATGATTGGCACGAATATGCCTTGTGACGGTTCAATTATGAATTCATCTTTTCTCGACAGAAGACTTAATCTTCCCACACATTGTTTCGGAATACCTCTTCGTTATGACGGTGAGGACGTGCAGGAATATGCAGTTGAAGAAATAAAGTCTCTTATAAAATTCATTGAAGATCAGACAGGTGAAAAGTTTGATTGGGATGCTTACTTCAGACGAATGAAGGATTACAATAAGCAGCTTGAGTATGAACGCCAGAAATGGGATATCAACAAAACGCCTTATCCTCAGATGACCGGTGCAGCCTTCTGGCTTTACAGAATCTTCTACTTCAATCTTTCAGGCGGTTCAAATGAAAAATTCCTTAAGGTTGATGAAAAAGTAAACAAGATTATGCTTAAGGCTTATGAAAAGAAAACTCCCGTTTCAAAGCATATGCGCCACAGAGCAGTTGTATGGTCATGTCCTGCAAACTATTATACAAGCTTTGCAAACTGGCTTGAAAACTGCTGGGGTATGAACGTTGTTATGGATATGGAAACAATGATTTCATATCTTGAAATTGACACAGAGGACAAAGATCAGTCTCTTAAAGATCTTGCAAAAACCTATCAGCGCTCAATTATGCGTAAGCATACAAAGGGCGGTTACCGTAATGTTGTTGATGAGCTCTGGCGTATTGTTGAAGAGTATAATGCAGATACGGTAATTATGTATGACCAGATTTCCTGCAAGGGTATGGACGGTCTTACGGGTATTTTTGATGATCAGGCAAGAGAAAAAGGCATCAATTTTATCTGGGTGCGTCAGGATCTTATGGATCCGAGAACAATTTCAAGACGTGAAATGCGTGACCAGGTCAACAAGTATATGCAGACTGTTCTTCAGGAGGAGCCTGTGGATGCTTCACTGATGGATTTTGAAGACGATTTAGCTTGGTAAATAAAAAGGAGAATGATTATTATGAAATATTTCGGCGGATGCGACGTAGGTTCAACCTATACAAAATGTGTGATTTTAGACGAAAACGGTAAAATTGTTGCTACAGTAACAAACAGAAGTAAAATTAATCCCGTACAGAGTGCGCAGATAGCTCTTGATGATGCTGTCAGTCAGGTGGAGGGACTCAATAACGCAGAAGATCTTACATATCTTATCGGTACAGGCTACGGCAGAAATAAGGTGCCGTTTGCTGATGAGAATATTTCTGAAATCAGCTGTCACGCTATGGGTGTGCACGTAACTAATCCCGATGTTAAGGCTATTATTGATATCGGCGGTCAGGACGTAAAGGGTATAGCAATCGACACTGACGGTACTGTTAAAAACTTTGCAATGAACGATAAGTGTGCTGCAGGTACAGGCAGATTCTATGAGGCTATGGCTAATGCTTTTGAAATGACTCTTCCTGAATTTTCAAAGCTTTCTCTTAAGGCTAAGAATACAATTCCTATCACTGCTCAGTGTACTGTTTTTGCAGAAAGTGAGGTTATCTCTCTTGTAGGTGAGGGTAAGCCTATGGATGAAATCGCAGCAGGAATTCAGCTCGCAGTTGCAAAAAGATGCTTTGTAATGGCTAAAAAAGCAGGTGCAACAAACAGCATCACTCTTACTGGCGGTTGTGCAAAGAACGACGGTCTTAAGGCTGCTATTGAAAAGGTTCTTAAAATCAAGGTTGTTGAGCTTTCAACTGACCCCCAGCTTATGGGCGCTCTCGGTGCAGCGGAGTATGCAAGACAGAAAGGTCTCGCACAGGTGAAGTGATATGGAAGTTATTTTAATAATACTTGCAGTTATACTCGCTCTGTTTATTATCACTTTTGCAATATATTGGTTTAATCTTGATATGAAGCTTGTCAGAGTTGTTTATGATTGGCTGTGGAAAAACCGTTATGACAAAATGAAAAAGGATAAAAAACTGTAATGGAATTTTTCGATTCGCTTATAAGCGGAGCCCTTGAACTTATTCAGGGACTATCTGAGACTAATTATGCTTATGAACCTTATAAGGCTTGGAGAGATGTTGGGTTCAATCAGGTTATATTGCAAAAGCACAGTGCTTTTGAATTAAGCGGAACAGGCTTCAATCTGGTGACATCATCGGATATTGAAGAAGGTATCACAGTAATAGGCAGTGAGCTATGTGATATAAAAAAAGATTGCAGCTTTACCCGTATTTCTCTTGTGCAGATAGAAGAGCAGGAAAGTGAGCAGAAGGCATATAACCTTATCAGAAAAATTGAGTATGTGAAATATCATTATTTCCCTGACGGCTATATGATAAGAACATCCTCCCGTTCTCATAAAGAGGCGGTGAGAGTGTCTGCAGACGCCGTAAAAGCAGGAATAAGCTTTCAGAGTGTAGGAAATCTGCTTATTGACAAGTATAAGGAAAATCCTGCCGTAAAGGCTGTTAAGGTGATATTCATAACCTCAGAGAAGGCTGACCACAAGGCCTTTGAAGATATGGCTCAGAAAAACAATGCAATTACCGAAACTCTGAACCATATAATGAACAGTGTCAATTTTGACTGCGACACATGTAACCTTAAGCCTATATGCGATGAGGTTGAGGGCATGAGAGAGCTTCATTTTAAAAACTTGTCAATGGGAGTGTGATTATGGATAAAAATCAGGTTATCACATTTTTCGACAAGAGAGCATCTGACTGGGATTGCCATCAGGAACGCAATGAAGAAATAATAGCTTTCATTCTTGATAAAGGAGAAATAACAAAGGATAAAAAGGTTCTGGATGTTGCCTGTGGTACGGGTATACTTTTTCCTGATTATCTGAATCGTGGAGCTGATGTTTCCGGTGTGGATATTTCTTCAGGAATGCTGCGTATTGCAAAGAATAAATTCCCTGACATACAGCTTATCTGCGAAGATGCCGAAGAATATGAGTTTGAAAAAGATTATGATTCAGTAATGGTATATAATGCTTTTCCTCATTTTTCAAATCCTGAAAAGCTCATCGGAAATCTCGGGAAGGCTTTAAAGGTGGGCGGAAGACTCACTGTAGCTCACGGAATGAGTGAAAAAGAGCTAGCAAAATGTCATTCGACTGTGGCCAAGGATGTCTCTTTGCCGTTGCCGTCAAAGGAAAAGCTTGCTGACATAATGTCAGATATTTTTGATGTTGATGTGATGATATCGGATGACGAAAAATATATAGTTTCGGGATTAAAAAAATAGTTTTTTGTAATAGTATATCAACCCCTTGGTTATAACCTGTGTGTTTAATCGGGGGTTGATTGTTCATTTATAAAACAAAATGTTGTCATAGTGAACAATCAGGGTGAAGTTTTTTTAATTATTATGATGAATTTAATATTTGAATAATGTTTTAGATTGAGTTTTTATCGGCTTTATGTTACCATTATGTATAAATGTAACTGTTAATTTATACATCTTAAGGTGATGTTTATGGAAACAAAAATCTTTGCTTTTGCGGGAAAGGGCGGTGTAGGAAAAACGTCTCTTTCCGCAGCATTTATCAGAGTATTATCTGAATCTTTTCCCGATAAAAAAATTCTCGCCGTTGATGCTGACCCTGCCGTCGGACTTTCTACGGCTTTGCAAATGCAACCGGCTCTTACTCTTGATGACATCCGTGTGCAGATTGCAGAGAATATCGAACAAGGTAAAACAACAGAAGCTATTGAGCTTTTAAGCGAAGCTAAATTTCATTTGTTGGATACTATTGTGGAAAAAGGTAACATTTCCTTTCTTGCCATAGGCAGACCGGAAGCGGCAGGCTGCTATTGCAAAGTGAATGCGTATCTAAAGCAGGTTATCGAAATGCTTTGCGAAAATTATGATTTTGTGGTTATTGACGGCGAAGCGGGTATAGAACAAATCAATCGTCGAGTAATGGAAAACATAACTTACCTTGTGTTGGTGAGCGACGGAAGCAAAAAAGGAATTCAGGTAATTTCTGCTATTGAAGATGTAGCAAGAAAGCTTACAAACTATGAAAAAAGCGGAGTTATTTTCAATCGCACCAGAAAATCCTTTGATGCAGATTCTGCTACAGATATTCCTGCGGTGCTTTCCGTAATCGGAGAGGATGAAAACCAGGCAGAAAACGATATGCAGGGTGAGAGTGTTTTTAATCTGCTTTCTGATTCTCCTTTGCTTTGCGGTGCAAAAAAAGCACTGTTTTCACTCTTGGAGGAAAACTGATTATGAAAGTATTTGCTGAAGTAACAGAAAAAATAATGTCGATGCTGCCTGAATTTGCAGATAAATCAGTTTTGTTTGACCACAAGCTTTGTGCTGAAAACGGTGACAAAAATGCAATCTTGTTCCGTAGTGATACGGCATATGAATTAGGCGGAAGCGGAAAAGCATCTGTCAGCAGTATTGTGTTCACCGATTTACTGCCTATGCAGGATGAGGTGATCTTGTACGGCCCTGATTTAAGTGAGATAAACTCGGACATTTCCTTTGCTCATCTGATATTTGTCAGCCTGAAGCAAAAGAACGATGAAGAGCTGACATACGAGCTGCTTAAAAACATAGGATTTACGGCCTTTCAGATTTATCCGAAAGGCTATCACATACGCATTTCGCCTTCAGCAGCTAAGGAACAGGTGCGTGTGTCAAAAACTGTTGTACATTCGGAAAATCCCTTGTCGTTTATGAATATCGGCTGCAGTCTGATAGAAGCATTCAAGAAAAATGATGATGTTGAAGCGGTGAGAACAGTCTTTATTACAAAAGAAGATTTCAATTACAGAGCGCTTTCGGATTTTGCTATGAAGGCTAAAAAAATCACCGATGCAGTGCACAGTACTTTACAGCTTGATGAGCTTGACTGCGCTTCGTGTAAAATGAAGCCGATTTGCGACGAGGTTGAAGGCTTAAGGGAGTTACATTTAAAAAAAGAAAAGGAGAAAAACTGATATGGAACATAATCATCACAGTCACACACATGACAATTCAACCAACGAGGAAATATTGGCGTTGCTTAAATATATGGCACATCACAATTCTCATCATGCAGAAGAGCTTTCCGAAACAGCTTCTGCACTTTCCGAGGAAGCAGCAATTTTTATAAAAGAGGCTGTAGAGCTTTTGAATAAATCAACTGAAAAAATCAATCAGGCGATAAGTATAGAGGAGAAATAAAAATGTGTCTTTCATCAATTTATAAAAAAAGCGAGGACGAAAACATTTTTCTTCTGAAAAATGTTGCACGGGTTATATGCAACGATGGAGAACTTGTTGTTTATGATCTGATGGGTGTATGCACAAAAATCAAAGGTGAAATCTGTGATATTGACCTTATGGAAAATACTATTCTGATAAAGTAAAAAACAGATACCGAGCAAAAAATAATGTTGTTGTGTTATATAAAGCAAAGAAAGGCGGATTTTAAAAAATGAGAGACCTCAAACACCGTGTGTTTTTTGAAAATCTTCTTGAAGAGGTAAAAAATGAATTGGTAGATAAAGCCTTGGCTGACGGTAAGCTGGCTCTTGGCTATTCCTGTTACTACATACCTGAGGTGCTTATGAACCTTGACGGTTGCTTTTCTGTGCGCCTGAGAGCACCGGGTATAGCAGATACTGCAATAGCCACATATTATATGTCAGAAAAAACCTGCATGTATTCACGAAGCATACTTGAGCTTGCTATTGAAGGCGGATACAATTTCTTTTCTGCATTGCTCAGCACAGAAACCTGTGGAATGATGCACCGTTCTCACGAGCATTTTGAGATGCTTAACCTTGTCAAAGAGCAGAACGAAAAGTTCTTTGTTTCACATCTTGATGCTCCTTTTGTAACAAAGGATTATGCCATAAAGCATTATGAAAAGCAGTTGAGAAAACATGTTCTTGACCGTCTGAATGAGGTATACGGTGTTGATGTTTCAGAAGAAGCCTTGCGCAAGGCAGTTGAAAAGCACAACGAGCTTTGCCGTGTTGTTACAGAAATCGGTAATTACCGTAAAATGAAAAACCCACCTCTTACGGGCTATGAGTTCCATCTTATTGAGCTTGTCAGTGAATGCTGTCCTCACGACCTGATTATGCCTTATCTCAAGGAAACACTTGAAGAGCTTAAGACAAGAGCTGCTGATGAAAAGCCTTGGTATCGTGTAAGAGTTGTTCTTGCAGGCGGTGAAAACGATGATCCTTATTTTACCAAGCTTATTGAGGATTGCGGAGCCTTTGTTGTTGCTGACAGATACTGCTTCGGTTCACTTCCGGGAAGAGAAGAAATAGAAATTCGTGACGGCGAAACTGCAATGGATGCGATTGCAAGACACTATATTGAAACTAATGAGTGTCCAAGATTTATGAATCCTGAAAAGGTCCACGGCAGAAAGCAGTATTTAAAAAAGCTTGCTGATGATTATAATGCAGACGGACTTATCGTTCAGCAGATGAAATTCTGTGAATATTGGGAATACGAGCGTATGTACTGTCAGCACGTAATGGAAAGCGACTATAATCTTCCTTGCATGGGTATTGAAAAGGAATATATAAACACTTCAACAGGTCAGCTGCGTACCCGCTTCCAGGCCTTTGTTGAAGCGCTTGAACTCAAGATAGCAGAAAGGGGAGAGCAGAATGGCTGAAAATAAAAACTTCGGCAGCAGAAAGCGTTTTTATAACGGTTATGAGCTTGCCCGTTACAGAAAATGGAAAGGCTTCAAGGATTCCTGGATTGATTTCAGAGAGTGGCTTACCGAAAAAAAGATAAGCGGTGAGCTTTTAAAAGCAGATCCTGTCCGTGCATTCAAAGCCCTGACATACTATCATTGGATGGCTCCCTATCTCGGCAGCGGCAGTATGGTTGACCGTACTATCGACGATGCTCACGGTGAAGCCTTGGTTATTGCACATAAGTATATGCAGTTCCTTCTGAAGAGCAATGTAAAGGCTTTGATTCAGATTCTCAAGACAGATGAACGCTTCGGTGAAAATGAATATTCTAAGAAAACCGTCATTTTTGAGCAGGATGCATCTCCCATTCTTATCGGTGGCTTTCCTAATCTTCAGAATGCAGTAGAGGAGCCTTATTTCCACATTCTTGCTACTGCCAATGACCAGCATGCAGGTCATTATTTTACAGATATTATTGATTCTTACGGACTTCCGTCAGACTCCTGCAGAAACTCCTCTGCAATCTGCGGTGTTGCTATAGACGATCAGCTTCCGTATTACGGTGCTTGCCTTATTACAAGTAACGCACCTTGTGATTCTTCTGTTATGAATTCAGCTATTGTTGAGCGCCGACTTAAGGTGCCTTCAATTCAGGGGTGTACACCCATGCGCTGGAAGGATGAGGACACAAGAGAATATGCAGTTGCTCACGTTAAAGAGGTTATCAAATTCATTGAAGACTGCACAGGTGAAACATTCGATTGGGACGCCTTCTTCGAAACAGTCCGTCAGTATAACGAGGAAACCCGTATTCAGCACGAATTATGGGAGCTTGCAAAATCTCCATACTATCCCGTGCCCAGCGTACCAAATCTGCTTTACCGTTCTTTCCAGCTTTCTTTCTCAAGCGGACTTAATAAGGAGTGTGCGAAAATCGGCAGAGAGATGCTTGAAATCTGCGAAAAATGTGTCAGAGAAAAAATCAACGTCCGTCCCAAGACACGCTACAGAACGCTTGTGTGTGGTGCTCCGTCATCATACTACATGCATTTTTCTACCTGGATGTATGAGTGCTGGGGTGTAAACACCGTTGCTGTTCTCAATAATATGTCCCACCACGAGTTTATCTCCGAGGATGACAAGGAAGAGGCACTCTGGGGTGTTGCACAGCTTTGGGAGCAGGCAATTATGCGCCGTCATCTTGTAGGCGGATATGAAAACCTGCTTGAAATGTTTGAAGAATACGAACGCTTCAACTGCGATATGATAGTCTTCTATGACGATATTACCTGTAAGGGTAGTAAGTCTATGACAGGTATGATTCAGGATATTGCCAATGAGAAAAATATTCCTTTGGTATGGATTTCGCACGATCTCATTGATCCGCGTGCTATTCCGCGTAATGAAATGAGAAAGCAGTTTAACGACTTTATGTTCTCAGTTATGAATGAAAAACCCTTGGATGAATCCCTGCTGGATTTCGACGATTCCAAGGGCTGGTAAGGAGGAACAGGTATGAGTATATTAATCATTTTGTTTAAGATAATTATAGTTCTTATTGTGATTGCAGTTGTTGCTTTTGCTGCGATTCAGGCTGTATATTGGCTTAATCTTGATAATAAGATAATGTTCCTTTTATACAAAATTTTCAATAAAATAACAGACAAAGTTCCACGTGACCGTAGGTTCTGATATTTTGTTGAGTAATTATTTTTGATAAAACGAAGCTGTGTCCGCAAGGACACAGCTTCGTTTTGCAACTTGATGAATTATACTATCAAGTGCAACACTTTAAGAAAATAAAACAACTCATATAAATCCGTGGTATAATGAAATCGCGACAAAACAAAAACCAAGGAGGATTTATATGAGTTACACACATCTTACCATAGAAGAACGGTGTTGTCTACGGGAATATTACTTAAAAGGGTATAGCTATCGAAAAATTGCAAAATTGATAGGTAGAAGTGTTATTACAGTTTCAAGGGAATTAAGGCGGAATTGTACGCACATGTATGATATACCGACATATTATCCATATACAGCTCAAAAGAAATATTTATTAAGACGATCCTATTGTCACAGAGGTATGTTCCAAGATCCAATTAAGTTAGA